>JAYNJH010000059.1:0-10676 GCA_038109885.1 Candidatus Margulisiibacteriota bacterium
GTGCCATATCAAGAATGGATTCTAAAGGAGTCTGGGATGAGAATGTAACATTTTTTGAACATAAAAAATCTCTAATTTTAGATTCATGGGTGGTATTTGATAGAGATTGAAATTGAAGGACCTTATCCAATATTTTTAAAGGGTCATTTTCTCCGATTTGAATTCCGATTAAATTTAAGTGGTTTTGAAGATTCGTCAATGTTTTATTAAAAAGGGTTTCTTGTATTGGATGTATCTGATCTAAGTTATCAATTAGTTTAATAATATTATGGAAGGCCGCTTGAATTCCATGATTTAAAATTCGCTTTTGACTTTGAGTGATGGGGTGGTGGTCTACTCGACTTATCATATTGTTAAAAAGGTGGATGTCCGATTGTTTTTATTCTTTTTGTTAACATTTCAGCTAGATCGGGTTGACTGACTTCTTGGTTACTTTTAGAAAATTTATTTTTAAGCATTTGATTTAAATCACTAGGGGGGTGTGTATTTGATGGTGGTGTTGTTTTGACAATGGTTTCACATTTCTTAATCAGTTGATCAACTTTATTATTAATCGATTCTTGGGACTCATCGTCAAGAATCTTGGTAAACTCATGTGACTTAAAGTAGTTTTGTGCAATGCGATTAATGGTATCGATTGAGTTGGGAATGTATTGACTTTGTACTTTGGCAACTCGTTTAAGTTTACACAGTTCATTGATATCGTCTTCGGGATTACTTTGGGTTACCTTAGGGCGTAATTTAATTTTTGGTTCTGCTTTTTTATCGGTTGGTTCTTCTGTTTTTAAAGTTGGTGGCCCTTCCAGTTGAGTAATGATACCTTCGATTTGATGGTATTGTTCTAAGTGATCACATCCACTCTTTGATTTAAGTTTTTTAAGCTGATTACTTAGTTGATTTTTTAAAGTTATTGGGTTTTGTAACTCACGAATGTGTTGAATGTCCAACCGTACTCGATCATCTTCGTTAGCTTGCAGCCTAGTTATTTTGGTGTTGGATTTTTTCAGTAAATCTTGGTAAAGACTAATTTGGAGTGGTTCAAAATAATCGTTAGCATTGGCTAGTGCATATTGGGCTTTGGCAATATTTTCAGTCTTAAAATCTTCAGACTCACTAGATTCAATGTTAGATATATACTGTTTGAATTCAAGGAAAAATAGTGATTGCTTAATTTTAATTTCAAAATTTAAAAAACGATCTTTATAAAGGGTCAGTTTGTTTTTATCATAAATCGGAAACTTTGGGTCAGATTCATTAAAAGTGAAATGTTGATTTGCCCGCACTAAAAAACCCATTTCTTTGATTTCATTAATGCCGGCATTCACCAATATAAGTGCATCTTCAAAATTTGAATTTTTGATAAGGGTTTCAATAATTACTTGGATTTTTTCTAATCCCAAGTAGGCAAACTGTTCAAGGCTTTCATTAATATTGTCGTATTCATTGATTAGTGAATTTAGTGATGTCCCCTCGAAAGCCATATCCTTACTTAATTCTTTAATTGTTTTTTGGATGTCGGTTATGAAATCATGGTATTTTGATTTTAATTCTTCAGGGCTTGAAATATTAGTAACAAGGCCACCCCGCCCAGTTCTTTCGAAAATTTTAGTAACATCTTCATAATCATCCGGGGGTGATATTGTCAATAAAAATAAATCAAGCAGTTTAATCAAAATAATATCTACGACAAAGGTGCCTTTTTTAATTTGCTCAACAAAATAAGGATCGCTATTGTCTATTTTTTTTAAGAAGAAAAAGGCAATATCACTTTCATAATCCCCAGTATTCGGTAAATCCATGCAGGCGTCCAATAACGCCTGAATCGTATCACCTAAATCAATTAAAATATCAGAAAGTTTTTTTAAATAATTTGAAACAAAAACTCTTGGCAACTTTAATGTGTTCCCAAGAGCGATTGTTTTTTTTGATCCCATCTTTAATTAATACTTTAAATAATTGTGCGTTTTAATTATACTTGGCCTGAATATCGTCCCAGTTCCACGTATATTTCAATTTTGGTTGTTGACCAGCACTAACCTGTTCGCGGTGCTTATCTTCAGCGTCCTGAGTTAATCGTTTTTGCAATGCTGTTTTAATTCTTCCCTTTAATTCAGTTTGTACACTTCCTTTTTCACCACTTTCTAGTAGCTTCCCCTCATTATCCATATCTAAAATGGTATTATTTAACTCATCTATATAAGTTTTAGGAACCAAATAATGTTCACTAGGTAGTATTGCCTTAATTGCATTGGCATACCAACTGTCAAGGATCAAGCCATCTTTAATATGGTCACTAACAACATTTAATATTGCTTGACCAGCTATTTGTATTGCACTCTCAACTTGGCGCTGTGCGTCTTGTGGACTAAATACCAAATGATTAATAACTGTATGACGTAGTTCCATATCACGTTCATTAAATAATGCTTCGCTTTGTTGATTAAATTCATTAAAACGCAGCTCAATTATGCCTTTAATCTGAGACATAATGTAATGAAATTGAACATGACTCGCACTGCAAAAACCTCTAAACTTAATATGCTTTTCATTGCCCTCATATTCGTTGTCTTTTAAGTAGACTATATTTTCCGAAATATAATCAATACCAGCGTATGTCCAAGATTTGAAAGCCTCTGTGTATTTTTCTATATCGTTTATACCTTCTGAAGTACGAAGAAAATGTTTTCTGAATTCATCACCCAAGATGACTGCCTCAATGGATGGGTCAATATGTTCAAAAATCCAGTCCATGTCTTCTTTACCTTTAGGCGGATTAGATTTAAGTATCGCACTTAGATTAAAACCTGCTTCGCGCTGCGTAATCCCGTTTGAATTTTTGATTGGGAACCCTAATGTTTTTACGGCAATCCGTATGCTTTGAATCCATGTTGCTAAAAATTCTTTGAAGGCAGCTTTTAATTCACTGCCTGTATATTCATTGTCTTCATTTGTGGATGTTAAAAACGTTTCAAACACCTCTTTTAGTTTTGGCTCTAAACTAAATTCATTGTCTAATACAGAAGCATCAAAGAATTCTGAGTTGTCTAACTCTAAGGCATTTAATAAGATTTCTGTAATTTCGATATAACCTTGATTTAATTTTTTAATATAGGTTGATTTTCGCTCCACTCTTGCACAAAAATCAGTTTCAACTTTAGACTCTCGTCCACCCATTTCTGGAAAATTGAAAACCCCAATTTGATTAAGTTCATCTATAACGTGATACATTTCCGATAATTTATCATTCATGAATTCAATAAATCTTTCAAAATGTATGAAATGGAATTTAGAGTAGTCAGCATAACATATCTCACCGATATCTTCTCTTAGATATGAACCATCACTCTTTTTTCTTATGTCAGACATTTGGATTTGAATGGCTTCAGGCGCTAAACTACCACTTTGATGAGGCAGCACTTCAAAGCTAGGGGTGCCGTACCTAGTAATGAAATCTTCACGGTATCTCCGATCTGAAAACTTTGCGACTATTGTTTGGTCACCATGTTGGGCATTGCTGGTTATAAAAATCTGACTTTGCATCGAATTTATTTCTGATGCAGTTGAAACTTGACCACCATTTGAATGTTCATCAATATCTTTACCTTCTTTTAAGTCACCTATTTTTCTTTTCGGACTACTTTGTGTAGATGCCCCACCTATTGTTGGATTTGTTAAATTTACTCTTAAACTCATTTCACTCATCATAATACTCCTTTTTTTATGTTTACCTTATTAGTTATAAATCTTTAACAGTTTCTGCTTTTGTTTTTTTTAGTCTTCCTATTTTTTGGGGAAGTTTTTCTAAAATAAAATTAAGTATTAGGGCGCGGTCTTCTTCCTTATCATATTTATCCAATAGATTTTGGAGAGGCACTATATTTTCATTCTCGTTAGGTGCGCTATAAATGCATTCTTTTGCTTCATTTTTTACTTTTTGTTTTAAGTAAACAACCTTAGAGTCATCTGTAAATTTTAGTGGCGCTATACAACGAGTATCTAAACGCGCGTTATCGCCTAAACCCTTCTCTGTTAGCAATAGGGTTGCTATTTTATTTAAAATCACTTCTGCGCTATCGTCTTCATTAAATTTAAAATGTTCATACTGCATATCTTCATTTAAAACCGCTACTAGTTTAGTTCTAAACGCATCATAAAGTGCTTTTCTAAACGAGTGGGTTTGCCTCACGGTGTTTGTGTGACCACTTGAATTTAATAAAGTGGACCGCACCGGCGACGAAGCACTTGAGTGCGAATTATCAGTGGCAAGTGGTTGCGAATTATCAGTGGCACGTGTGGGCGAATTATCAGTGGGAACCCTTTTCTTCATGTATGAAATGTAAAAACGTTTAATAATCTTAAGTGCTCTTTGTTCTTCTTCTATATTCGGTGTTCCTTCAACCTTACTAGGTTCGATTTCTTTGCTATCTGTTTTGTCATGGTCATGCTCATTGCTATTAGCCGGGGAATGTGGTGAGAATCCCGCAGCACTTTCGTTAAAATTTGGTAAACCATTATCTAGATCCGCCAACGCACGATTAGTGATATTACATTCATCCCGGATACCAACTATTTGAGACGCCACCACATCAGTATCTTGAAAATTCTCGCGGACCACGCTCGAAAATTTGCCCCACATGTCAAATTCAGCATTTTTCGCTCTTATAGATGCTTCCTTCTCCCGTAACTCTCTAAATTGCCTATTTTTTTTGTTTAAGTCTTTTTGCAATATCTCTGTTCGTTCATGATATTCTTTACATTTTGCTTTAATAAGTTGGTTTTGTTCTTTTTCTGTTTTTAATATTTGCTTTAGTTTGTCCATTTATTGATTCTGAGTTTTTAATTCATAAATTGTAGACATTAATTCATTTTCTTTTTCTTTATTTACTTCATTTAATTCATATTTTTGCTTTTGTAATATTTCTAGTTGAAAATTAGCTGTTTGTAGTTCCTCCTGAGCTTCCATTTGTGCATTTATTTGTGTCTCGAGTTCAGAAATTGTTTCCTTTTTTTGCCGATCCATGTTGATTAGTTCTTGATATTCTGTTCGTGTATGTTCTAATTCTGCCATTAGATTGAAAACTTGAGTTTCAGTTTTCATTTTATAGCTCGCTGTGTATTCCGATAATTTTGTAATGTCAAAATTTGCTATATTTATATCAGTTAAACGACAATATTGACCTTTAAGTGTTTTGATTTCAGTTTCAAAATCAGTTTTTTGATCATTTAGATTATTATACAATGCAAGCGTTTTAGTTTTTTCTTCAATTAATTGTTCACATTTAACCAGTAATAGTTTCAAGGCCTCTTTAGTTTTTTCAGCGTCCCTTTGGTTATAATCACGATCTTCTATAAATTGACGCACTACTTCATCTGTTGCGGGGGGGGTCGCTTTGTTAATTGGAGTTTTCCACGGTGTTGATGGTGAGCAATTGCTTCCAACAGACTGTCGGCGATCCGTCTGTCTTATATTGTGTGGTGTCCCACTTCCTAATTTGGGTGTGTTCATTTATTTACTCCTTATAATTTTTGATTTAATCGATTGACGTTTTCCATTATTGGGGGTGTGATTCTCTCGTTTTCCCTACGTATCTTTTTTTCATTGCCCCCAGCTGTCACGAAATTCGCCTTCAATTTCTCATACTTTTTTATTTGTTCTTCTAATTCAACCAAATTCCTAGGGGTTGATTTATTTAATATAGCTTTTTGAAGTGATGTAATAATTTCTTGATCGATACCATCGATAGGTTCTTTTTTCGCTATCTTTTGGCTAAGTGTGCCAAAACGTGGTTCCCTATTACTGAAACATTGATTTAATAATTCGTCGATAACTTCAGCGCTTTGTTCTTCGCACCAGACTCGAACCTTATCAAAAGGCCAATTATCATCTTTGGTATAAAATGTGTATTGCTCATTATTCTTCATGGCGTTAAGTCGTGCCTCAAGTTGCTGCAATAGACTGGCTGGAATAGGATTGAAATCTGTAATTTCATCGAAAGTTTCATTATAAAGACTCGAACCTAAAATATCTTTTAAAACTTTATATTCATTTTGTTGAAGTGTTGGATTAATTTTTTTGATTGTATTATCAATTGTATCTTTACAACTCCTATGTGTTACTTTAAAAAACACATGGATAGGGCGCAACGCCTTGATACGATTTCGAAGCTTTATTTTTTGGTCTTTGTTGGCTTCGTTTATCAGACGCTTCATTAATTCGAAATTGTTTCTACGATCTTTTTGCAATAAACCGTGGATTAATAAAATTTGGTTTTGAGACTTTTTGCATTCCAAATCATCGCCAAAATCGGGGTAAAAAAATGATTGAGCTCCGGAATCATATCGACGACCATCTGAAAAACGAAGTAGGTCACAAAAAAACGGCACGTTATCCTTAGGGTGTATTAAAAGCTGTTTATAAGCGTTGTTGATAGCTGGGTCATTTTCTAGTGGTAACACCTCAAAACCCGTATTGATCGGTGCTTGATTGGACGATGGCGGATAAAAGGTAATCTGTGCTAAATTATCAATTTTATTTTGTGTTTCTTGCAAATTAAGCCCAACAAAAGAAACCGGAATTGATGTGTTCCTGGACTGAGGAGATAGTCTAGTAACTGTTGGAGGAAAAGCTAACATTATAGTGTAACCTCACATAATTCTAAACAGCCAAATGGATTGGGAAAAACAAAAAATAACTGCAATTTGAGTAACCTCTAACTTATTTGGGATATCCCCATTATACATAAAATAACGCTCAAGTCAAATATTTATTTTTTACTATTTTTTATTAAATTCCAAAGACTGTCGATGGATTTCGTTGAGCGTATCGCCCCGATTAGCGGTGGGTTGAATTGTAAAATTTGATTAATATTACTTAAATTTATGCCGCCAATCGCAACATATGGTAAGTTGAGCGCACTGGCTTTTGCAAGATAATCGAATCCAATGCCGGCCCGGCCAGGTTTTGATGGGGTATCCCATATTGGCCCAACACTAACATAGTCTGCACCGTCCGTTTTTGCTAGTTCACCTTGAGCAAATGTATGAGTTGTCCTGCCAATTAATTTTGTGGTTCCTAACTGTCTGCGTACCGCCGGTGTTGGAATGTCATCTTGCCCCAAGTGAACTCCATCGGCGTCAATATCAATAGCAATATCAACATAATCATTTATCATAAATAAAACATCCAGTGACTTCATTTCTTTTGCTAAATGATGGCAGGTGGTAAAAATTTCGGACTTGTTATTTTCTTTGGCACGGTATTGAACAATGGGAACAAACGGTTTTTTAGCCATCGCTAATAAATGATTAGGGTCATCAGAAACGACATATATACCGGGGCCCAACAATGGTTGTCGTTGAAGGGCTTGGTAAATTTGCTGTTCTAATTCATAAATCCCATAACGAAGTTTTGTAAAAATAGGTTCAGGGGTTGCTTCCTCTAATGATCGACAAGCTTCGGTTGAGCGTTTTATATTTGCCATTAATAGGTCGATTAAAGTTGATCGGATGGGAACAACCGAATGCGATCGGACATCCGTACCGGTACTACGTGAGTTAATTAATTCGATATAATTAAATGTTTGAGTTGCTGTTTTAACTTGATTGCGTAATGCTTTGCATTTATTAACCAAAGCGGCATTGGAAAGTTCAAATCGCAGAGCATCTTCAATAACACGTAAGCCTTCTCCTAATCGAGATAAATTGGCATCAATAATTCGCTTAAATTGCGGCATGATAAAAGTCTACCGACTTTATGCAGTCACGTCCATGTGTAGCGATTTACTTAAACGGAAGGGTTAGAATCAGTCGATTTTCATCCAATTGTGATCGAATATTGGTTAGATCAATTCCTGGGGGTAAGGGAATACATTGCATGGACTCACGTACCAATCGTAATGGTTTGGTTTTTGGGTTGTCCAAAAAATGAACACTTACAGGTGCCGAGATGCTTAGTTGGTGTTCCTTTAGATCAATCACTATGGCATCAATATCGCATTGAGATACATTGATATCAATGATAACCCCCGATGTTGTGGCCGGTTCAATCCGATAAGATAATGGGGTATCTTCTCGCTGAGGTTCAGCCAAAAGCTGCATCATACTATTCAAATCTAGTGGGATAATTGTGGTTGGTTGTCTTGTTTCTATCATAAATTGCCTCCATTACTTTAACTACTTGTATTAGTGAAACAATTATGCCAATAAATTTATTTGCGAATGTTCATTTATTGGGCGTTTTAAAATATGGTACAATCGTAACTATCCCTTATATTGGATTAAATGTACAAAAAATTTACACATGGTATGGAGTGTTTATGGTTAAATCAATCTTTCGTATTTTTATCATTGTAATATCAACAATGATGGTGATCTGGTGGTTAAATACCCCATTTCTTGATTCAGAAAAAGATACCTCACCAAAGATTGTTGTGACAACCCCCCTGCTTGAAGATTTGGTAGTTACGTTATTAGGGCCTGAAATTAATGTGACTTCGTTAATAGTGCCGGGGCAAAACCCACTGCAAGCCCGCCTAACATCTGACTCAAAAACCAAAATTAGCCATGCCGATATTATTATAATGAACGGATCACAAGTGGATGGCGAATTTCAGACCTTAATCCAATATACTAAAAAATCAGCTCGCGTAATTAATGTGTCAGCCCTATTTAGAAAACATAAAAACATCAGTGATTTTTATTGGATGGATATTGTTGACTGGAGTCATTTGGTTTACTTAATGCAAGATCGGTTGAGGGACTTATTACCTAAACGGCGGTCTGAAATAAATTATCGGATGAGTGCTTATTCAAAAGAGGTCTTTGATCTTTATCAAAAAATCAGAAATGAATTGGGGGGATTGGACTTGAATCAAATGAAGATAGCCACCAATCACCCATCGTTTGAACCATTTGCAACATTATTTCAGTTGGATGTAACAATTATTGATATTCCCATTGACCCTAAGCCTGAAGACGTCGCTCAAATAGTGACTCAATTAAAAGAGAACAATATTACGGTTTTTATACCGAATGAATATATTTCAGCGCAAGGCCTAGATGCGGTAGTGAAAGCCGCCAATAAATCCGGCTTAAATTTACGTATTTATTCGCCAATTATTACACTAAACTTGGATGGCCCAGGCTCGGGCGTTGAAACCTATTTGCAGTTAATGACAATGAACCTTCGTACGCTAATTAACGGTTGACGAATGATTTGCAAAGAAACATAATTACATTTAATTATTCATTTATAAACAAGGAGAACTAAATTTATGAAATATTTTTCAGTTTTAACATTGTTATTAGCCATTTTTACGATTTCGGTATCGGCTGAAACATTAGTATCAATTTCTGGATCAGCACTGACCGGTGTTAGTGGAATTAAACAAGAAGAAGGAAACCCGTTTCGTGGTCAATTCGAGTCTGCAGCCAATTTGGGCGTCAATTTACAGCAAGGCGAGGAGATTTTTATCGACTTCGAATTAGCAATGGCGGGGTTGGCCAGTGAATCTGGTTTTAGTACCGGGCTACTTTATTTAACCTTAAATTATAAGCCTGAACAATATAAGAATACGGAAGTTACCGTGGGGTCTTTAACTCAGCCCTTTGGCCAATTTGCTGAATCTCAAACCGATAATTCGTCAATTTCTGGACCATTCATATATAACGACCTAGGCTATACTTTATTAAAGAAAAATAACCCGGTGTTTCAATTAGCTAGTAATGGTGTGAAAGTTAAACAAACATTCGCACATGGGTCTCTCGAAGCCAGTGTCTTCAATGGAACCGATGGCTACGACAATAACCCTGATAAAGGGTTTGGTGTAGCCGTTCGATTTTTAAACTCGACTTTAGTACCAAATACAACTTGGGGTGCGTCATTTTTAAATTCAAACGATTTTGGTAATCCAAATGGTTTAAATTCCAACACTACCGGAGCCATGGTGGACTTTCAAACAAAACTAGATGATTTGACGGTTGGTTTTTATGCAGGAATGATTCAATTGAATGATTACAATGAAGCTACGGAAGATAACATCGGTATTTACATGGCATCCATTGCTAAGGATTATGGATCTCATACCCTTGCATTCCAATATTCAATGGTTACCCCTAAAGATTATGATGGGTCAGGATCAGGCATGAGCGCTGCAATGCCAATTTTAGGCTTATCAAACATTACATTTACTGATGTTGATGTTCAGCGATTCCAATTAGCAGGGGTTCTACACGTGTCAGATACATTTAATCTACATAATGAGCTTGTTTATGATGCATATGGCGATAATAACGAAAACAACAACTATAACACATACGGCATTTTATCTTACGCTTCACTCAAATTCTAATTAAGCTAAGATTTCGATAGCAAAAATAACGGCCCTTCTATGGGCCGTTCGTATTTTATTGGGAACTAAAATGGTGCCTGTGGACTTAATTCGATTTAATATCAGTTAATTTAATAAATAATTGATCGCCAGGATAAACCCGCTGTTTGAACATTACCTTTTTAACCGATTCAGTAGTAACGTAGTTTAATGAATTAATGTTTGTTAATTGTAATTTCGCTTGTTTAATGTCGCAGACCGGGGTTAGATCGGCTTTGAATATAACGGCATTGGCCGACCACTGACCAGAAGAAAGGCCATGGCGCTTTGCTATATCAAAAAAAACAT
>JAYNJH010000059.1:10702-11530 GCA_038109885.1 Candidatus Margulisiibacteriota bacterium
CACACCCCCATCATGACGGGATTGTTAGGGAAATGTCCCCGAACCAATGGGTGATTTGTTGGGTAAGTATAACTATACATCGCCGAAGATTCACTAATCTGGTGAAGGTGGGATGAAAAGGTCATCTGCTCTTTTTTATTTGAGTAGGGGGCAATATTATATGAAGTAGTCTGAATGGCATTTAAATCCGTGGGGTCCAATTTGACAGCGGGAAGCTCAGGTTTCTGGTCCACCCCAGAGGTGTCATAAAACGCCATCAATTGCCCTTGCGCTTCAGCCATCTCATTCGTAATGTGAAATGAATATTTATGAAATCCATTTTTGTCACTGATTTTTTGTGTTGTGCCGCGCAATGGTTGATGGGCATCAAAAGCGCCATTGGTCAGCGTGAACTGATTAATTGATGCAAAATAGGCAAACGTCCCCGGTTTAATTGCGCCGGAGCTCACAATACAAGCCAGTGCTGCAATTTCCGATAAGATTGGGGTTGGAAGGCATGCTCGATCCCCTTCTTCGTAGCAAAATATGGTTCGGCCCAGTCGGTCATCAATTGGAATATGAAGCTCAAATTCACTGCTGGTATCCGATAAAATTGTGGATTTATCAAGGAGCAAGTTTTCATAACGGTGTGGGATTCGAGACGCAATGTCTTCAGTGCTTAATTGATTCATTTTTCAATGGTAATTTTTCGACGAAGTTTTTGCAAGGACTCATTTAAAAGGCGCGAAACATGCATTTGGGATAAATTCAGCCGATCAGCAATTTCCTTTTGGGTTAATCCTTCATAGAATCGCAAATAGATTAGTTTTTTTTCACGCTCATTTAGGT
>JAYNJH010000060.1:0-7000 GCA_038109885.1 Candidatus Margulisiibacteriota bacterium
GTTGATTTAAAAAAATTGAGTAACGATTTGCAAACAATGACCCTATAGAAATATCAGTATTAGCAATCATGTAGTAGTTATTTTGAGTAACCTCATGGATAAATGAAATTGATGAATCAGGCAATATTTTAGATTGAGAGATAAAAGGATAACAAATGGACTGGTTGAGACGACTGATATCATCATGAGGATGATAAAACATTCCATCAAATAAAATAAAAGAAGCGCCGAAAAAAATTCCTACAAATATCGAAACAAATTCATTTTCAGTTAGCATATTTGTAAATAAGTAAGCAAAAGCACCTGTAATATATGATTGAAAAAGGGTATGCAAAACCGGTTTATAAGTTTTTTCAAATGCATCAAATAGTTGAGACGTTAACTTATGGTTGGGTGAATTAAGGTGCCATTTAGGCTCAAATGAAACAAATGAAGGGTTAAATGAAATAACACACATACTAAATTAAGAATAAATTAAACTGATCTATTCGCCTACTCTTGACCGTAAGAGGCCCCAATTTCACAATGTAATTCTAATATTTTTTGACCAATATGCTTGTATTTATCAGAATGAACAAAAGTCACATTTTCTGAGTGAACAGGATGAATAAATACCAAATCAGATATTGGTATACCTGACCACTGCAATGCCATGTATTCAAATAAACTTAATGACAATGCATCATCTACAACAAAAGAAACGCCCTTTGGCTCAAAACCATATTCCTTACAAACACTTTGTAAAACATGTATTAAAGCATCACCATGTGAATCTTTAACCGGTGAAATAATTTTATCTGTTTTAGAAAAAACAAAATGAGTTGGAGAATTTAAAATCGTTTTTTGTTTGGTTAACAAGACCTAGATCCGGTACTATTTTTAATACATTGTTTAATGTTTGGTCTTTAAAATTGCCATACATCTTTGCATCTTCTGGGGTGGAACAATAATGAATTTGACTAATATTATGATCAATCGCACAGCCCATGCACATGGGGCAAGGGTAGCAACTGGTAATAAGTATTGCATTATTTAGTGAAAAATGATTACCAATCGCTTGTCGAATAGCATTTACTTCACCATGCTCCGTGGGATCGTTAAGCCGAACAACATGATTTGCCCCATAAGATATTAATCGACCTTCATTTAAAACAACAGCCCCAAATGGACCACCATTTTGATTCGGCAAAATCGATGAATACGCTAAAAACAATGCCAACTGCATGGCATAATCATCTGAAATAGGCTGGCCAATTTTTAATTGTAAAAGCGCTGCAACATCATCAATAGTCGATGTTTTCAATAAATCATTAATCGATAGTTTGGGTCGAATATGATTGAATAAATTAAATATAGACTCAATATTTAATGGCATTTTTTAATTATATCAATAAAACACTAGCAATAACGTTAACTCTTAGTCGTCAGGCTAAACTCAAATTGACGTTGCACATTTAATAACATATAAATGGCTTTGTTAAGCATATAATGAATTGGCGAGAAACCATAATAACACTTGCTAACTCTATATATTTCAAATAAATAGTTAAATTCCTGTATAAACGGAGACAAATTTGATTTAAATGTTGGTGATATTAACATATTATACTTTCGTTTAAAATCACTAATATTTTTATTATAGGATTGATTAAAAAGTTTAGGCATAACTTTTCCTTGCATAACATTAATCCCACCAAATAACCACTGACTATATACATTCTTAATATCCAATGTTAAAGAATCATTACATAAAGCTGAATAACAGTTTTCTAAAAAGCTATATTCAAGTGTTCCATATAATTCACTCTGACCGCCAGATAAAAACCTCTGTTTTAAATCGTTAAAGGATTTTTTATTAGCAATAATTTGGCCTTCAATCATCTTTTCACTAACACCATAAATTTCAGAAAATGATGGTTTAAATACGTTAGTAGAAGTTTTAACTAAAGAACTAGATTTTGAAGGTAACAAATCAGTTTTCATTAATTTATAAGAAGAAGACTCATCAACTTCAGCATAAAGCAGACCTTCATCACTAATCACATCTAAAGTACTTACATTTGGTAACTCTTCTGCCATAGAACTAGAAACAGACTCAGAAACTGCTGAATCATCTTTGGGCAAATAATCTTCTTGAGGCTTATTAGCAGCAAGAGGCATGTCTTGTAATTCACGAGTTTCAACCGCGCTTATCAAATCAAGTAATACAGCAGGAACATCCGTTTTAATACAATATTTCATTGAATGATGAGCGGAAAAAGCGGCTTGCTTTTGTTTTAAAAATTCAATCAAATCACTTTTTTGTTTAAACTTATTAACAGGTATTTCAAATTGGTAATCAGAAGGAAGGTTCTGTAACCATTTTAAAACGACAAATTCTGTAACTGAGTGTGACTTAACTTTTTTAGTAGAGGAAACAAAGTCATCACCTTGAAGGAATTCAAAAAGCTCTTCAAAATTCTGCATCACTTTCTCATAAGAAGAGATTGGTTGTTGCGCTGCACTAAGATTATAAGCCGCACTATTAGACAATGAAGCATTAGGATTTTGCTCTATTAAAGTATCTAAAAGCGTTCCTACAACAGTAGATGGGCTTCCATTCGCACCCTTATTTTTTGGTTTCTTTTTCTTCTTTTTAGCCTTCTTAGGCACTAAATCTTTTTCATCAAAAAATAGATCAAAATCTTCTAATGATTGTTTAGGTTGTGTAAAAAATTGGTCAATAACAGCATCTATATCGTCACTAGCAAAACTCCAATCAATTAATTTTTTAGTAGAAATCAGTACCGGTTGAATAATTAATTTCAACTTATTTGGTATTGTAATTTTTGGTAAAAATGGTTGATAAAAACAAGGTTTAAAAAAGTTAGTCACTAAAACATGTTTGTACGAATCTAAATCCTCTAAACCCGTTGGCCTGTACTGCTTTTTAGAAAACATTTCATAAATTATTGGAAATAATAATAAGCGTATTTCAATAGGAATAAGTTGATCAACATGCTGAGTCTTTTCAGCCGCAGCTGATTTAAATGGCAACAAAAATAAAAGTAATATTGAATCTAAAAAATCTTTGGTTTGAGGAGATTTTCGTTGTGGATATGAGGTAAAATGAAGTATTAATTGATTGAGATCCATCACATTGCTAAGTGAATTAATAAATGAGTTAGCAAAAAAAACAATTTGCTTAATATATGAATCAACCAGTTCAGTACGAATAAAAGGGGTCAACTTAACATTGCGTCTTATATTAGGAACAAATTCCTTTTCTAAATCAAGTTGAGAAGAATCAAAAAGATCCTTTAATCGGGTACCGATAATTAATATAAATGATGTTGCCAACATACTAAGTTTTTGTGAATTTTGAATCCGCCCAACAAAAATAGGCGTATTCCTATTGATAATTGATTCAAACGATTTAACAGTAAACCACTCATCTTGAAGTGGCGAACGAAAATCAGAAAATTGAAATCGAGCAGAATTCTTAAAACCAAGATTTAAATAATCTTCCGGAAAAACACTTAACCCATAAAAATCAGACCTTAATTCAAAAAATTGATTTGGAATGGTTGGCAATTGATTACCATTTAAATAAACTAACGACTCATAATATTCGGCTGCACACTCGTGAATAATACGAAGTAAAACAACTTCTGGGTGAGTATTTGCTGACTTCAATGTTGAAAAGGCCAATTTATATTCTTTTAAAATAGAATCAAAAAATAATTCATTTAAGCCTAACTCAGACTTCTTTTTATTTAACCACGGCAGAGAAATATTTAGTAAAAAAGTTACTGAGTATTCTACATTTTTAAAAAATCCAAAAAACTGAAAAAAAGATAACGTTAAACCCAAAGCAATTGAACGATTTAAATTTTTAGAATTAACATCCAAGTCAACGCCCCTATTTAATTCAGTAAGAATATTGGCAAAGAGCCTCTCTAGTTCTGGAAATAAAAAACACTGCAAAGGCCCTACCTGGAGCTCGGATTTAGATTTAAACATTAAATGCTTACCAAGGGCATCCATTTCGTCATAACACAAACCGTAAAAGTCTAACCAAATTTTGCAAACTTTAGATTGAATATCAGTATAAAAAAGATCCTCATCGATTGAAAACTCGTCCAATGTTTTTAAACAGTCAATGATTATCTGATTAAAATCATTTTTATAATCGTTTAATGTTTTTAAAGACTCCTGCGATGCATCAACTAATGTTGAATTCAATAAATGAAGCCTAACAGCCCTCAATTCATTTTTTATTCCAATAATTTGAGATTGCTTAATTAAATTCGATTTAAATTGATCAATAATAATCTTTAAAAACTGGAGTTCCTTTATAAAGTCTTTGGTTAAAGTTAAAATAACATTATCAAGTTCAGCATCACTGAATTCGGTTTTAAAGTGTTTCAGCTGGTCATTGGTTGGTAAAAACTTGAATAAATAATCAGATAACCCTGTCAACTTAATCAAAATATCTCTAGGGCTGATTAACTTCGATTGGGCCAAATAACTAAGTGCTTCAAAAGAGTTTTTATTTTCAATTAAACATAACGTCTTTGCACCCTCTTTAGAATCATTCAATAAATAATAAAACGTCATATTTAAACTATAAAAAGGCATTTGAGTTAAATAATCACGAAATGAAGCCATCAAATTTTCAGGAATAGAAACGGCCGACGCATTGGTTTTTTCTTTAATAAATGAACAAATAAATTCGAAAGGAACAGTTTTATGTATTGCCCAATGAAAGACCCCATCATACTCAATTCGTCTTAAACAATAAATAAAGGCTTTTTTTTGTTGCAGCAATTCTATAATTTGAGTATCAGAAAATGGGTAAAGCGGTATTAACGTTGGCGTAATAAATGAGGCTTTAGGGGTGTCTAGGGATTCTGCAATACACATTGCATTTTTTTCATCAAAATCCGCTAAATTTGCGTCTGGCAAGCCATCTAAAATAGATGTAAAAAGAGTTTCAGACTGAGCTATAAAATCTTGATGATTACGTTTAAGTTTCAGAAAAGATTCAAAAAACAATGTAAAATCAGGTTGGATTGAATCGATTAAACGCTTATAGGCAAATGATACCCGTAAAGTAGGCTTTAAAATTCGATTTAAACAATCCAATCGTTGGTCAGCCAGATCCATAGTCCGCAATTCAGTCATCGGTATTTGAGTCTCGTATTTATCCAGAAAAATAAGAATGGTTGCAATTACACTAGAATCTTTCGTAAGTGGCTTTGTTAAAGCACCTGCAGGAGATTCAATAATTGATAAAGCCAAATTTAATTGCTCTCTTTTTAATTTATATAATGCAGTAAGCTGATCCTTTAACAATGTTTTCATTATCGGCTGTTTGGATTTAAAATCTTTAAAAAAAGAAGCCAACATTTTATTTTCTGTCGTTAATTCACGAAAACAAATTGACTCAATTGCATTCTTAAACTCTTTTATAATTGGAATCATTCTTTGATCTCGCTCTGATTTAGAGAGGGGTAAATAGTCAACCAACGAATTAAATTGATTCAAAATAGTGATTACTGAAAGTAATTGATGGCGAATTGAAATCAATGTTGCTTCCAAATAAGTACCCAATTCAGTTAATGTCTCTTGATCTTGAATGGTTTGTAAACCACTCTTCAAGCATGAGTTAACTTCAGCGTTATGAATTAAATTAAAGGTGTAATCAGTTTGAAGATAATCAAGTAGATAAGTGTCCCAATCATTAAGTATATGTAAAACTTTTCCCTTTACATAAGACTTAGTGGCATTAACTTGAATATCATATTGATCTTGCAATGCAAAGTCGTCTGAAACAAAGTCTAATTTATCTAAGACCTGTTTGGTTCGCTCTAAAAGTAAATCAACTAACTCATTTATCGGTTTATTTGCATGAGTAGGAAAACCAAAAATGGCAGCAAAATTCATCGAAAAGACATGATGGGAAAGAATCTTTTTCATATGGCAATTATATCAAAAGAGAAAAAAAAGATTAAATTTAAGTTTTTTTATTTGAAAAATAAACATTAAATATTGATTAATATTTAAATTCTTTAACTAAACTTTGATTTTTCGATAAATGGATTCAAAAACAAATTCAGTATTATCATTAGACCAAACTAAATTAGACACTGCAGATTCTTGTTTCAAATCCAAAACCATCACATTATATGGCTTGCTAATCACAGATAATTGATCTAGCTCCAATTTTGTTAACCCTTGGATAGCTGTTATAAAAACCAAACCCGCATCTAAAAAAGCATAACCAATATCCAACAATTGGCGAACCATTTCTTCTCTCAACTGAGAAACAGAAACGTCGTCTGAATTTGAAAATCTTAAAAATTGAAATCCATATCGATAAGCATTAATATTTTTTTGAAACAATTCTTTTTCAATTCTTGTTCCCACATTAAAATATTCGGATCGAGATACATCCCCAGTTAAAATAAGCAGTAATGGCTTATGGTTATATTTTGATATTCGATCCAAATTTGATACTTGACCTTTTACCCAATATTTATTTCGTTCTGCCACATGTCGTTCAGCCCAAGTTTGCTCACCAACATTTGAGTCAATTAAGCCCATTCCAACCGTATTATTCGTTTGACGGTCAATAATAATAAAACTACCCAAATGAGGATTATCTTTATATGGCTCAAAAGCAATATCTTGATCAAACTCACAAATAGTCTGACCTATTTCATTCAATCCCAAATCATCGGTATCATGTTTTTCCAACGTATTGACATTTAATTTATAGTTTGGCGATTCTATCTTTCCAGAAAACAACTTTGCACGTGTTTTAATCCAGTAGGCTTTACCTGGAATTAATCGATCATCAGACATCCATAAAAGCGTTGTTAAAAATCGATTACCAACATTAACCTTTGAATCTCGAGAAACAATAACATCCCCCCTTGAAATATCAATCTCATCATTCAGTGTTAATGTAATCGATTCCCCACTTACCGCATACGATAACTCATTCTCAAATGTT
>JAYNJH010000060.1:7010-11490 GCA_038109885.1 Candidatus Margulisiibacteriota bacterium
ATTGATTTAACACTACTAATTGCACCGGATGGCAGAACTTTAATCGTATCCCCTAAGCTTAATGATCCCGTAGCCACTTGACCGGCAAACCCCCTAAAGTCTAAATTGGGTCGATTCACCCATTGAACGGGCATTGAGAATGGGGTATTCGATTTTACAGTCGCTAAAGGAACTGTCTCTAGATATGAAATCAATGATGGGCCATTATACCAAGTCATATGCTCACTTTTTTCAGTAATATTATCACCTTTTAAAGCAGACATTGGAATGGCTTTAAAATCAAGAATTCCAATATCATGGGCAAATTGTTGGTAATCTGTAATGATTTGGTCATAAATGGTTTGATCATAATTAACCAAATCCATTTTATTAATCGCTAAAACAATTTTTTTTACGCCCAATAAATGAACAATCGTTGAATGGCGACGTGTTTGTGTCATAATACCATGACGAGCATCCACCATTAGAATCGCCAATTCAGCGGTTGATGCGCCTGTTGCCATATTTCGAGTATATTGTTCATGCCCTGGTGTATCGGCAACAATAAACTTACGCTTATCTGTTGAAAAATACCGGTAAGCAACATCAATGGTTATTCCTTGCTCACGCTCAGAAGCAAGACCATCTACTAATAAAGCAAAATCAATGTCATCGCCTTGAGTACCGACCTTCTTTGAATCCTTTTCCAACGCTGCCAATTGATCTTCATAAATTAACTTTGACTCATACAATAATCGACCAATTAAGGTAGATTTACCATCGTCAACTGACCCACACGTAATAAAACGCAATAAACTCTTATGTTCTTGAGATTTTAAATAAGCTAAAATATCTGTTTCAATAAGTTGAGATTGATGTGACATTAAAAATACCCCTCTTGCTTCTTAATTTCCATTGAAGCGCCACTATCTTTATCAATCAATCGTCCCTGACGCTCCGAAGTTTTAGTAAGTAACATCTCTTGAATTATTTCAGTAAGTGTTGCCGCTTCAGATTCAATTGCACCAGTTAATGGATAACACCCCAATGTTCTAAACCGAACCATTTTTTCTTCAGGAGTCTCTCCCGCGGCTAACTTCAAACGATCATCATCCACCATAATCCAAATTCCATCTCGAAAAACCACGGGACGCTTTGCCGCAAAATACAATGGAACCATTGGAATATTTTCTAAGTGAATATATTGCCAAACATCCAACTCCGTCCAATTAGAAAGTGGAAATACTCGAATCGACTCCCCAGGTTTTTTCTTTGTATTATAAAGTGACCATAGCTCAGGCCGTTGATTTTTAGGGTCCCATCGATGTTGTGCAGATCGAAAAGAAAAAATACGTTCTTTTGCACGGGATTTTTCTTCATCACGACGAGCGCCACCAAATGCAGCATCAAATTGATATTTATCAAGTGCTTGCTTTAACGCCTGTGTTTTCATAATATCAGTATGAACCGCCGACCCATGAGAAAATGGCCCAACATTTTGACGAACACCATCTTGATTTGTATAGACTAACAAATCCAAATCATAATCTTTAGCAAGCTGATCTCTAAACTCAATCATTTCTTTAAACTTCCAGGTTGTATCCACATGCAAAATTGGAAATGGAATTTTTGCAGGATAAAAAGCCTTTAAGGCTAAATGCAGTAATACTGAGGAATCTTTCCCAATTGAATATAACATTACAGGGTTATCAGTTTCTGCAACCACTTCCCTCATAATGTGAATACTATCGGCCTCTAATTGTTGTAAATGAGTTAAACTTTTTAATGATGAATTATTCATCACCAAGCTCCTTTGAAGGTAAATCTACATGGAGCCCACATTCTTTTTTAACGGACTCTTCCCACCACCATCGGCCCGAACGATCATCCTCACCAGGTTCTATTGCACGCGTACAAGGCGCACAACCAATACTGGGAAACCCTTTATCATGTAAAACATTATAAGGAATTTCATTTCGATTAATATAATCCCAAGTATCATCTTTAGACCATTTAATTAATGGATTAACCTTAACAATTTGATTCACTTGATCCCATTCAAAAAAGGATGTTGTCGTACGATCAATGGATTGAGCCCGTCGAATCCCAGTAATCCAAGCAGAATATCCCTTAAGCGCGCGTTGTAATGGTTCAACCTTTCGAATATAACAACACTCTTTTCGATAATCGACACTCTCATAAAAATGATTTGGTCCATGCGCCATCACCATCGCTTCAACACTCGTCTGCTTCGGAAAAAAAACACGATAATTAAATGCATACAAGGTTCGGTTCTTTTCAATAACATCATATGTCTCTTGATGTAAACGACCTGTATCTAGAACAAAAATATCCATTTGATCAGTTAAAGTAGAATACATATGCGTTAGGACTTGATCTTCCAAACCCAAACTAGACGCCAATGTCAGTTCATTTCCGAATCGTTCAACAGCAAAAGCCATGACAGCCTCAGCACTTGCAGAGTGAAATTGTTCATTTAATTGATCAATGTTTACTTTTTTCATATCTGATAGTCTCCTGACGATTTAACCATTCCAAATTTTACTTTCATCCAAATTCGTTCATGAATATATTGCAATGCAATCTTTGCAAAAACTTCAATCAATCCTATTTTCAAAGCCAAGTCTATCTTTCCAGTAATTAGCCATGATATGACCATTGTTGTGACAGTCGCAGTAATTCGCCATGATATTACCCGTAATAAACTTCGCCTTTTTTGTTCCATAAAATCTATACTTTTTCAATCAAAACATCCCAGTGGCCATCATCACTTTGGGTCTTTGATAGCACCTTATGCCCTTCAAGCTGTAAAGAATTAGGAACATTCTGAATTGGCGCACCATCATCAAGCAAAATAGTCAAACGATCACCACTTGATAATGTTTCTAGTACCAATTTTGTTTTAACAAAATTCATTGGACATTTTACTCCACGAAAATCTTTAGTAAGCACATCATTTTCAGCCGCCACTTTTTCTAAAAGAACATCCCCTTTAGGTGATTTAAATCGTAATGAATCATCCATATTGTCATATAAGGCATTAACATCATCAGCAAGTGAGAAAACTAAATCTTGATGATCAAATATTGATGCTTCATCATTATTTAAAGCGAAAGAAATTAAGGGACGATATTTTTCATCAACCAACCCCGTTGTAATAAAGTGCTTATCAAACAATGAATATGCCTGTTCATCTGTTTTCGCATCTAATCCACGAGTAACCAATAACATTCGAGAAGAATGAAACAAAATTTGTCCAACCAATGATCTAGCATTTTCAGGTTGATCGTTAAGTGATTTACGGTATTTCTTAATCATCTTCTTATCTAAATCCAACATATCAAACAGACCAGCTGAACACTCAGCTGTTCCAATTTCCTCAAGACTTAAGCGTTTCTTAGCACCAAAGTCTGTATAAAATGAATCATCTTCCTCAAGTGAAGGTACATCAGCGTACTTATCGCATAATGATTTAATGAGATCAACGCCTTCATTTGCTAAAAACGCAGAATAATCACTGTACTTTTCAGACTTCTTACAATCAATATAAACCGCTAAGAAATCATTAACAAATGATGGGATATGATGCGCTGCAACTTCACCTTGCCTTTCAGCATACTTAGTTTTACCAGCACCCGTTTGTGCGCCAGCGAGTACATTATAAGCCGGAAACATATTTCCATCATTTCGACCAACCTTTCCAAAAAATCCAAGGTCAGCAATATGATGCATTCCACAAGTATTGGGACAACCCGACATATTCAAACGAAATTCAGGAATGGCATCCAAATCCAAATGGGATGTATCCAGCTTTTCTCGAATTGCCGTTGATAAACCACGTGGTAAACAAATCCCTAATTTACAAGTTTGAGCGCCAGTACAATTAATCATATTTCCAATAAATGGCGCATGTTTAACAAGTGTTTGCTTCAAACCAGTAATCACATTGTATGCATTTCCTAAATAAGCTTCCGGAATATTTCGAAGGCGCATATTCTGAGCACGATCACATCGAATACAATTATCGCCAAAATGCATTAAGAAATCGCACAATACTTTCCCATCATCACGAATTAAATCACCCAATTGTAAGGGCAGCTTAATTGAAAATAAACCGGATTGGGTTTGAGCTGAAACATAACGCTTCTTCCATAACTGAAATTCATTTGAATCCACAACTTCAGGTGATAACCCAATTGAATCACTTGCCTTATTTTCCATGACAGGCAATTCTAAATTAAGTGAACTATCATCTTTAATTTTGTCATACTCTTCATGAAACAATCTTAAGAATTCATCTCGATCAAGTTTTTTCCATAAAAATTTGATCCGAGAAGAATATTTACTTCGACGATTCCCATTTTTATCAAACATAATCTTTAATGCACGAGTTACATGATACACTTGAGTATCAGGAATAAATTCAAATAATTGATGACCAACCATTGGCTTCGCCCCCATACCCCCAGCAGTATATACC
>JAYNJH010000061.1:0-691 GCA_038109885.1 Candidatus Margulisiibacteriota bacterium
GTAATATTTTGAGAATAAAACGCTTTTTCGATGGCAGAAAAAACATGTTTTCTATCAAAAGAAACAACACTCCCATCACGTTTAATAATTTTATCAATAACTTGGTTCATAATAAACTCCTCTACATCTACAATTTTTTAAAACAGGAAAAGCGTAAGCTCAATTAAGATATTAATAAAAAAACAAAAAGATCGTCAAATATTATTTTCAAAAAATCAAGATGAAATCAAGCTCATTTTGTGCTCATAAAAAGAAGCATTGATAAAAATTAATATATTTTTTTTACTTTTTTTTCGTTTTTTTACTAGTAAAAAAACGTGAATAAATCATAATATTTCACAAAGATTTTACAATTCAAAGATACGTAGAAAAGTCAATACAATAATCAAAAAATTGATAAAAAACATGTGGGATTTTCACCATAAATTTATTTCCTATTACTTATGATAGAATAAATCATGAATCATTTTAGCTATTTAAGTTATAAAGAGTGTCATGATCAAGATCTATTTTTAGAGGCAAACGGCGTTAGTATCTCATCCTTAATCAAAAATGCAGGGCATTTAATCGCCACATGGGTAAAAGAAAACATAAAAACAAAACCATTGGTAGGAATCATTGGTAAAGGTAAAAATGGAAAAGATGTTTTAGTTGCATTTGAACAAATACCAGATAATAAACCATTATTTTT
>JAYNJH010000061.1:741-8554 GCA_038109885.1 Candidatus Margulisiibacteriota bacterium
CTAGGAACAGGAATAAACCGCCCGCCAAGTAAAGATGTAAAAGAAATAATTAGCTTAATCAATAATTTAAAAAATACTCGTGTTTCAATCGATGTACCATCCGGACTTTGTGAAAAAAATGACTACACCTGTATTAAAGCAGACATTACATTAACCATGATGTTCCCCAAAAAGGTATTCCTAAACCAATTCAAAGCCATACAATGTGGAAAAATCATCTGGTTAAACTTCAAATTAAATCAAAAAGAAAAAAATGGATATCATTTACCTAATACAAATGAAAATTATATCGATATAAGTGAATATATAAAGAAAAAAAATGAAACTCACTGAAATTAAAACATTCCATAATGCCCTATCTGTCATAAAAGATGCAGAAAAATTATGCAAAAGCTTTGATCCAGAATCTGATTGCAAATCATATTTAATCCAAAAAATAAATTCGAATCAATCAAAAACGTTTCTATTAAACAACAACTCTGAACCGATTGGAATTGCAATTATTGAAATTATAGAGCGAATGTATGGAAATATAATTCTTCATTGCATTGATACAGACCATGAACCCATTTTAGCGCAGCTATTAAAAGAAAAAATCAACAATAACATTTTAGAATTAATCCAATTTACTAATAACTTTAATTATCGTGATACATTTATCCATCTTGGGTTTAAGGAAAAAGAGCGAGCTCGTATGATTCATCATGATATTGGGATATATGCCGACATCCCCGAAGTTCCAAATATTCAATTCGAGCAACTCAACAATACCCACAATGAAATTTGCGGCCAAATAAGCTATAGCGCACATAAACACCGACAACACATCGAATGCTATGATGTGTATTCTTCTGAAAAAAACAGATCAAAATTTGCCAGTGAGTTGAGAATGAAAAAGCATGGACAAACAATATCAGAATCATCATTATTAATGCTTCTTAACAACGAACCAGTTGGATTAATTGAGGTAATTGACACAAAACACTTTAATGAACATATTGGTTGGATTATGGATGTTGCACTACGACCATCCTTCCAAGGCCTTGGATATGGACAATTATTAATCAAAAAAAGCCTATGCGAGGCCTATAAAATAGGCTATAACAAAGTTGGACTTGGTGTCACATTAAACAATACTGGCCCACATCAACTGTATCAAAACCTTGGTTTTGAAGAATATGAGATATTTGTAGAGATAATTAACATGTAATAATTAATTTATATGCGAATGATTTGTTGCTTTAAAAAACAATCTAGCGTTACTATCGCTGCCATGGCCTCAACAACAGGAACAACTCGAGGGCAAATACAAGGATCATGACGCCCAGTTACTGAGATTTCAGTTGTATCACCATCCTTAGTAACAGTATCTTGGGATTTTGAAATCGATGAGGGGGGCTTTACTGCCAAGCGACAAACAATATCTTGGCCATTGGTAATTCCGCCTAAAATTCCACCCGCATTATTACTTAATGTTGAAATCATATTATCGACACTAACAAATTGATCATTATGATCAGAACCTCTCATTGTAATTGCACCAAATCCTTCCCCAAATTCAATACCCTTAATCGTACCAATCGACATTAATGCATGAGACAAGACAGCGTCAAATTTATCAAAAACAGGATCCCCAAGCCCCACAGGAACCCCTTTAATAAGCAAAGAAACCGAGCCACCAATCGAATCACCTTCAGCGGCCAACTGCTCAATCAAAGATACCATTTTTGATGCCACAATTGGATCGGCACATCGAACAAGATTGTTTTCAATTTCTTCAATATCAAAACTCTCAGCCTTAATATTTCCAATTTGGGTAGTGTGAGCTGTAAATGAGATTCCATACTTAATTAAAACTTTTTTAGCAACGGCACCAGCCGCAACTCGACAAGCCGTTTCTCGACCTGAAGAGCGTCCGCCACCACGATAATCCCGAATACCATATTTTTCTTGAAACGTCATATCTGCATGACCGGGCCGAAATACATCTTTTATCTTCGAATAATCCTTGGATCGTTGATCCGCATTTCGAATCATCAAAGCAATTGGCGCACCGGTGGTTTTACCTTCAAAGACACCTGACAAAATCTCAACTGAATCCGATTCATTTCGAGGCGTAGTAACTGAACTTTGACCTGGACGCCTACGGTTTAGCTCAAATTGAATTTCTTCTTGAGTTATTTCCAGCATGGGTGGGCAACCATCAATAACACATCCAATTGCAGGGCCATGACTTTCACCAAACGTCGAAACTTTAAAAATTGATCCAAAAATACTACCAGCCATTACAACTCCTTAATTTTTCCTCGAGACATTACCATTTTACCGGATCGAACCAATTCAACAACATTATATTTATCCATTAAAATTAAAAAAGCCTCAACCTTTTCAGAATCTCCAGAAATTTCTACAATCACCGATTCATTTGTCAAATCCACTGTTTTAGCCTTAAAGTGATCAATTTCGTGCAATAAGTCATGTCGATTATCAACATTAATATCAATTTTAATCAAAGCCAGTTCACGCTCTAAAGAAATTCGATCACTATTATCCCTAGCCTCAACAACATCAACCAACTTTGCCAATTGCTTAACAATTTGCTCTAAATCCCTATCTTTCCCTTTGGCTGTAATCGTCATCCGTGAAAACTTACC
The DNA here is from genome assembly GCA_038109885.1 of Candidatus Margulisiibacteriota bacterium. Classification (GTDB taxonomy): domain Bacteria; phylum Margulisbacteria; class Marinamargulisbacteria; order UBA817; family UBA817; genus UBA817. The sequence continues at coordinate 3,396 of JAYNJH010000061.1, forward strand.
ATCAAATGCTGAAGAAACAACCAAGGATTCAATATTAAACCCACGTCGAGCAAAAACCAGTGTAACTCGTAATAAAACGCCTGGCTTGTTTGCAACAAACAAACTTATCGTATGTAAATTTTCAGATTGATTCATTATGTACTCCCTTTTGGTTTTGCCATTTTTGTCGTAGGACGCTCAATTAACATATCCGATGCGGTTCCTCCCGCAGGAATCATTGGAAAAACATTATCTTGCTTCACAACCTCAGCGTGAATAACAATGGGTCCCTCATTATAATCCAGAGCCTCTTTAATTTTTCGCTCAACATCAACTGGGCGCTTAATTCGTATCCCTTTGATACCAAACGCATCTGCTAACTTTACAAAGTCTGGATTCCCTTCTAAATCTACACCAGATAAGCGATCGTCAAAAAAGAGCTCTTGCCATTGTCGAACCATCCCCAAGTATTTGTTATCTATAATTACAAACTTAATCGGCAATTTATGAATATATGCCGTTGCTAACTCACACATCATCATTTGAAAGCCGCCATCACCACTGATCGATAAAACCACATCATCAGGACAACCCAATTGAGCTCCAATGGCAGACGGAACACCAAATCCCATGGTTCCAGCACCACCAGAACTAATCCAACCATTTGATTTATTATTACGATAAAATTGAGCTGCCCACATTTGGTGTTGCCCAACATCTGTTGTAACCAATGCATTTCCTTTAGTTTGACGCCACAGCTCATCAATAACATGTTGCGCTTTTAAGCCCCCATGTATTTTATATGTTAAAGGATGTTTTTTTCTCTCCTTATTCAAATAATCTAACCAGGATTTTGTTTTTAATGGCTTTAATTTAGGTAAAAGTTTTTGCAAGGCCGATTTGGCATCTGCAACTACTGAACAATCGGGCATAACAATTTTGTTTATTTCAGCAGGGTCAATATCAATATGTAACTTTGTAGCATCAGGGCAAAATTTTGAAATATCTGCAGGCGTTATTCGATCATCCCATCGACTTCCAATCGAAAAAATCAAATCACAACCGGCAACAGCACGATTGGCAACAACCGTCCCATGCATTCCAAGCATCCCTAATGACAAATCATGGGTTTCAGGAATAATCCCCTTACCCAACTTAGTTGTAACCACTGGCGCATTAAGTTTTACCGCCAAATTAAGAACTTCCTCACTTGCCTTGGAAATAATTGCACCATGACCAACTAAAAGTAATGGTCGCTCTGAAGCCTGAATCAGCTTTGCCATGGTTGGGATATTAGAAAAATCATAATCAGTATTGGGATTATAGCCTGGCAAGTCCATAACAGCATCATCAAAATCCAAATCACATGGGGAACTTGAAACATCCTTTGGCATATCAATAACAACCGTTCCTGGACGACCTGTTGTTGCAATAAAGAACGATTCCTTCACTATTCGTGGAACATCATTGGGGGATTTTACCAAATAACTATGCTTAACAGTTGGTGCCGTTATACCAAAAACATCCGCCTCTTGAAACGCATCTTTACCTAACATCGGGGAAATCGTTTGTCCACATATAACAATCATAGGTATTGAATCCATCTGAGCTGTTAATAATCCTGTAACTGTATTTGTTGCCCCTGGACCACTCGTAACCAAAACTACACCCGGCTTCCCTGTAGCACGAGCATAGCCATCGGCCATATGAGTTGCACCTTGCTCATGCCTAACTAAAATTAGCTTTATTGACGAATCATAAATAGCGTCAAAAATTGGCATGGCAGCTCCACCAGGATATCCAAATATATACTCAACACCCAATTTTTCCAATGAATTCATTAACGCCTTTGCAGCATTTATAGTTTTTTTAGACATTTTTACACCATTCTTTTTTTTATATTCTAAAACTTTAACTTATAAGTCGTATTTTTACCATATTTTAAGCAATCATAAATTTAAGCAAAATTAAGAGCATCATGGTTTTAACAATAAATTTAATTATCAAATAAACGTTGATTGAGCACTCCCATAAAATCATCTGATGATGGAAGTGTATCTGAAGCTGAAATTAAACGATTTGAAAAGTCATTTAAATCCGAATCCTGATTTTTCAAACTATCCATTAAAGCATTTAAGTGAATATCTTTATTTTTTGAAGCAATCATATGAAAGTCTTTATTAACTGTCATAACTTCTTGGGCAATCTTATCCATTGATTTGGGATCAAGCGTTGGCATTTTGACAATATTTTTAATCGTTTTTAATGCGCTCCCAACATTTACACCAGGGGGTGATAACGCATTTGCCACATGAACCAATAATGAAAAAGAGGCTTCATCACGTTTATTTTCAAGTTGCATCATTGATGAAAATGCTTGAACATTGCTCGTCAATTGATCTTGCTGAATTGAAGAATTAGTTAAGTAGCGATTAAAACTTGTGGTCAATTCCAATTGAGATTTCATTTGATCCATTTTGGTTGTTGCAAAATAACCATCTTTTACATCTTTAGCAATGGCTAAAGCTGAATAAAGCTCACCTATATAAGGCACTGACATTAAGACATCATCCACATGATCTAAAGCGATATTCGCTGAGCCCACCAAAAATTTACGCAAATCTTGCAAAGAAGTCTCAACATTTGAAACGGCACTTCGTAGTTGTTCACTGGTTTTTTCTAAGTTTTCATCACCTGAATGTGCTTGCGCTTCAGATAATGACTTGTAAAAATCAGAGTCTAATAAAGAATTAACACTCGACTGGATATGCTCATTTACAGCTAGCATATTATTCTCGAATGAGTTGGATTGATTTTCAATTTCCTGACTGGCCAACTCAGATGTTGAATTAATATTCATTCGAAGATCCCGAGCCTCCTGTTCAGGGTCATCGACGCCTTTTGCAGTTATCTTATCAACACTCCCCTTGGCTTGACTCAACGCATCAAACTCGGAAGCTTTGTCATATGTCGAAGATGAAAACAAGGAATAAATTCGATTTCCAGCCAACTTGGACTTAAACGCTAAAGTTTCAGATATATTCATACGCGGCTGCTGTTTAATCTCTTGAATAAACTGCCTCAATTCACCAACTTGCCCCTGAGACAGTCCCGTTAATATTACATCATTAATATGCTGCTCTAATGTTGGAGTAATTGCATCAAATTGAGAACGAAATTTTTGATAAAATTCAGAATTTAAAAATTCAGATTTCGAAGACTTTAAGACAAACCGTTGCCCCTGACCATAAAATACTTGCTTTGTATATGCCATTGTTGTTTGAGTTCCAGGCGCTTTTATTAATCCAGCATCACCCGTTGATATCACTCCTGATTTTTTTAGAATTTCATCTGTATAATGCATTAATTTTTCAATAATTTGGGAACGTTGATCTTGCCCTTGATCATCAAAACAATTTACCGCTGAAATTGATGCTTCAATCAATGGCTTTAAGGCATCAGGCGTTACAGGTTTACCTGCGCTCAAATGAGTATTCAAGGCAGCCTTTATTGAGTCGGTATAAGCAACAAATGCGCGATTAAATGGGCCTCTGGTACCGACCCTGCCAGACCAAGCCCCTTTGACTTTATCCTCATTTAATATTTTAAAATCATCATTATTCAATAGCAGTGTGTCTTTAACTTTTAATCCATCCAATTTATCAGAGTGAATATTGCCAAAATCATTTTCAGCGGAATCAATCAGGCCTTTTTTCTCAAGCCGATCTAAAACATAATCCGAAATTTTTGTTATAAATTCAGCTTTAGATTCAGGTAGAGAAAATAAATTTTGAGGCAACATAGATTCAACCATAGATTTAATTCGCCCCTTATCAATATGGGTTAAGGAATCCTCACCAGTAACAAACGCTCTAGATAATAACTTAAAGTTTTGCATTACCTGATGAACTTGCTTAAGATCATTAACAATAGAACTCAATGAGTGGTTAGATAAATCTCGATCTTTTAGTGAATTTAAGAACTTATCCAGACCAACCGTAATCTCATGAACAGCCTTCATTCGCGAAGTAATAAGATCATTTTTATATGCAGATTGAATTAATTTTGTAGAAGACGCCGTGATTGTTTCTGATAAACCAGAAAGTATCGAATCAAACTGACGGTTTAAACCATCTACAAAAACAGAATTAGATCCACATATCTGATGAATGTCTGATTGTATTTTAGAATCATCTCTACCTTGAGTAGCCCAACCCTTCACATATTGATCCCCTTGGAGTGTCGAAGCAGTTAAATGAAAATGTTTCTCAGTATATAGGTTTTTAACCTTATCAAAGAAATCATTAATACGAGTTTGATAATCCTCTTGTGACTCATTTGAAGCTTGAGGAGTATGGGACTGTATGACGGTTTTAATTGAATCCTCACGCTTACTTACAGCCAGTTCAATAAATTCAGAAGCACGCTGATAAGCTTTCCCAACAAGCTGTTTATATTCAACTTCACCACTTTTAACATAAATATTTGTTGAACGTAGAACATCAGTTTTAATTTCAACCATTTCCTTTTTTATATGAGAATCAGTTGATGAAAAGTCAGATTTAAGATCAGATTTAAATTGATCAACCATGCTATGAATATCTTTAGTAAGGTCATTAAAAAATTCTTTAGAAACATTTGGTTTTAATTTTCCATTTGTATCTAAAAAAGTCTTATGAAATGACTTAAATTTAGAGACTAATTTTACAATTGCATCATCTTTTGAATCACTTAAACTAAGAACCGTACTTTTAATATCATTTACCGCCACTTGGCATGCGACCTTAGATCGCAAACCATCAATCGCATCCAATTTTGATTCAATTTTGGAATCAGAAATAGTTTCTAATTTTTTAACATCATCCTTAAATCCGAGTTGCAACATTTTTGACTTAAGTGAATTAATTGAAAAATCCGGCCCAAATCGTTTTGAAAGGGCTTCTTGAAAGGCGTCCGCGATTGATGATGCAGAGTCTGAAATCGTCTGCGCATTGCTAATCTCTGTATTTAGAGGCAGATTATTTTCAGTTAAATTTTGAATACCGTGAGCTTTGGATGAAACAGAATCTGAAATTGTCTGAGCATTACTAATGTCGACATTTTGAGACAAATTATTTTTACTTGAACTATCTTTAGACGAAATAAAGATTCGCCTCAAAAATGCCCCAACTCCTTTTAAG
>JAYNJH010000061.1:8564-11473 GCA_038109885.1 Candidatus Margulisiibacteriota bacterium
ATTTGGGTTTAATGTTGTGGCACCTTGCATATTAGTTTTTGTAACAGATCGATTAAACGCTGATGAATTAATTTTAGATGGATCAACTGGGGTAAAAGTCACAATTACTCCTCTAAAACTTCCAATTTCCCCGAAGGAAGCTCATTAGAAATATGCTCTATAAACACCAAAAACTGATCTAAAAAAGAAACATCTATGGATTTGTTATTCAACTTAAACTCATTTTTCTCAAATATAAATCGATATTCTGAACGTGATATAGATTTAGACTTAAGCAATCGAATTTCTTGTTTTGAAACTTCCAAAACAAAATACCCTTCATTGGTGGGTTGTTTTCGATCCGTAATCAAAATACGCTGACTTTCACCTAAAAATTCATGGGTTTTAGTAATCAGGGTATTCAGTTGAGCAGAACTCAAATGAAGCCCTTTAAAATTAGATTGATCTGAAATTGTTTGAGTTAATTCTTTAAATTGTAACTGATTAATATCTAATTTTTGCATTAATTAAGTATCCCCAATAGCGAATCTGAAACTAAAACCATTCCAATAATTAAAGACATAAAAAGAATAATAATTTTAGTTAACTCAAATGAAATTGGGCCCAAACCATCTTTAAAAATATCCCCCAGTTTATCACACATCATTATTGAAACATGAGAGCTTAATCCAATCAAAGAGTCATCCATATCGACTTTCTTTTTAGCATTCCCCCAGAGTGTTCCAATCAAAATAAAAAACACACCAAAAACAAATGCGGTAATTGCTGTGGAAATGACAAAGCCTATCATACCAGCAATATTTATCATAAAAGACAATGCAATTAGGATAAGTATAAACAATACAAAAAATAAACGAATCGTTTTTTTGGTATGAAAAACAAGCTTAGATTGTAAATCAATATAGTTTGGTAATGTCTTACCTTCCCAAATTAAAGTATCTTCAAGTGTTTTTGAAAAATAATGATTAACAATTTCATAGTTTTTAACATACGAACTCATTATAAAACCATATGTAAACATTAAAATAACAACCCCCGATATCATCCCAGCAATAAATTCAGGGTTAAGAATATTAATTTCAAACGCATTTAAAATATGATGAAAATCAATATTAAATTTTAATAACATTTCTATGCTAACACCATCTAATTCACTAACATTTCCTGTTAATTTAACATAATGGCGAATCAAAACAAACAGTAAAAAGAAAGTGAATAATGGGAGAAGCAAGATAACAATAACAGAAATTAGAATATGAAATATCGCTGTAAAAGAAGATAAATCAATTTCATTCTCAATGAGTTTCTTACATTCATCTTGTGGGTAAACCAGCATTTGAGCTAAACCTGAAATATTATCAATTAATGGGTAAGTTAAAACAAATTGAAATAATGGCATAAAAATAATAATCAAAAGAATGACCACAATTCCCAAATTAAAAAGATCGCGATAAATATTTAATTCAAAACCAAAAATTAAATACACAAACGCTACAAATAAAGCCAATACCAACCCAATTATAAATGTAAAAATAAAAGCCAACGAAAAACCTTTTGAAAGAGATGAAAAAATACCCAAGTGATTTGACTCAACGATTGCCTTAATAAATTTTGAAGATTTAGATAAAACAAACCATAAAAATAAATATAAAATAGCTGAAAATAAAAAAACAACAATTAACAAACTCAAATATTCAACTGGAATAAAAAACGCCTGTTTCAAGGAAAATAATTTAGAAACAAATCGAGCCCATAAAATTAAAGTAAAAAAAAGTGTAGATAAATACCCAAAGAAATAGAGTATTGTTGAATTATTCTTCTTAAATAATAAAAAAAATGAATATAACGAATATACAATGAGACCTACCGCAATCAAATGAAACGGAACCAAAATACAAACAAAAGCATCGAATTGTTCATTTACAACACCAAAAATTGCGCCAAAAAATGAAACAAAAAACACAGCCGTCAACATTGTGGAGGAAATCGTAAGAATTGTCGAATATGCATTCTTTAAATAATCCCCAATAAAATCTGATACAACAGCAACATTTCGGATATCGTTTTCTGGCAAATCATAATTTGTATAACCTATCAAATCAGCTGAAGTGTCGGCTGAAACAGCCAGGGATGATGAAATTAATCTGGCAAAAAAGGAATGAAAAATTATACCAAAGAAGTACCCCGAAATAATTGTTAAAATAAATATATTTGAAAATTCAGATTGAATAAAAGCATTAATATCAGATGATACTAAATCGATTAATTTCAAATCATTCAAAAGTTGTAAAAAGTTAAACCAATTAAATTGTAAGCTAAACTTAAGCAATAATATTATTAACAACAATTCAACCATAAGGATTGATACAACAGCTGAGATTAAGATTGAAACCGGATTATTTTTAATTTGAAATTCAAAATAGTCATTATTTTTTAAATAAAACTGAAATTCCATAAAAAGTTTAAAAAAGAAACCCAATGAAAAATAAGCCAGGGTAAAACTAGAAAAAAAAGATAATACCATCAGGATAAAACGCAAATAATGAATTTTATAATAAATATTGATTAAAAAAATAAATACAAAGAAGAGAAAAAAAAGGATAAACATCGAACTAAAAAATGATTTTAGTGTTCTAAATAAACCCGAATGGACCATTTTTTGTATTGAGATTTCATTTGTAGAAAGATCATGCTTGACTAATCGTGTATACCTAATAAACTGCCAAAAAAAGAGACACAAAAACGGAATAAGAGTATATATAGTTAATTTAATATCAATCATTAATAGATGTTATCGATTTATATTTAAAAAAATAAACTTTTGTTTAATAAAAAATATTTAGAGAATAATAAATGGTAGTCCCACGGGGAATCGAACCCCGGTTGCCAGGATGAAAACCTGATGTCCT
>JAYNJH010000062.1:0-11304 GCA_038109885.1 Candidatus Margulisiibacteriota bacterium
GGGTATACTGTTGACTTTGATCAAGTTACCGGCTTTTTGCATCAAGAAGAAGGGGATGATTTTGGTGAAAAAGATGTTGTTCAAGCGGTAATTATTCAGGTTGATAAACGTCGTAAGAAAGTGATGTTTTCAACTCGAAATATTCAATCATTAATGATCAAAAAAGAAGAAACCGATAAGTTTTTTGAAGATGTTGCTGTTGGAGATGTTTTATCTGGCACGGTGAGTGGGGTTAAAAAGTTTGGTGTTTTCATTAACTTGGGTGGTGCCGAAGGCCTAGTTCATATTTCTGAAATCTCATGGCGTCGAATTTCTCACCCATCTGATGTTTTAAATGTTGGGGATGAGGTTAAAGTTAAAGTTTTGGCCATCGATAAAGAAGAGTCAAAACTATCATTAGGTATCAAGCAATTATCAACAGACCCCTGGGAAACAATTGATGTTGATTTAGAAATTGGGTCAATTGTTAACGGGAAAGTGATTCGTGTTATTGATTTTGGGGCATTTATTTTACTCGAAAATGATGTTGAAGGTTTAATTCATATTTCTGAGATTTCATCGAAACGAATCAAAGTTCTTAGTGATGTTTTAGAGGTTAATGATCAAGTTAAGGTTAAAGTTATTAAAATTTCAAAACATGATCAGAAAATTGGATTATCGATGAAATATGTTGATCAAGATAACCAAGCGGTTATTGATCGAATTGAAGCGGTTGATTAGTTAAGATTTTGAATCTATTGACCCCATATTTAGGAAAAAGGTATAATTTTAAAATACAAATCACAGTAAAAAGGAGGAAGTAGACGTGGTAAAAATTAGATTAAAAAGAAAAGGGCGTAAAAAAAAGCCATTATATCGAATCGTTGTTATTGAAGATTCAAACCAAAGAGATGGTAAAACAATTGAGGATATCGGTACTTACAATCCACATTCGGAGCCATTTACAATCACCGTTAAGGAAGATCGAGTAAAATACTGGATTTCAGTGGGTGCTCAGCCATCAAATACAGTTAACCGCATTTTATCGTCGGTCGGTTTGAGTGAATATACTCCCTCAACGTCATCACAGCAAAAAGTTGCTAAGAAAGATCGAAAATCAGACGGCGACGCGTAATTTAAGGAGTTAGAAATGAAAGACTTAGTTGAATACATTGTAAGATCATTGGTAGATAGCCCAGATTACGTTCAGGTAAATGAAACATCCGGGTCAAGTGTAATTATTTTAGAAATTAGTGTTGGTGCGTCTGATATCGGTAAGGTAATTGGAAAAGAAGGCCGAATTGCAAATGCAATTCGTACCATTGTTAAAGCCGCAGCGGCTAAAAGTGATAAAAAAGTTACGGTTGAAATTTTAACTAACGACGACTAGTGACTCTCCAAATTAAAAGAAGTGTTCATGTTTTTGTTAAGGTGGATGCTTCTTTTAAAAAAAGTTATGTGCTCTTTATTAATAAATTAATTGATGAACTTAAAGATCGCATAATTTCCCTTAATACATCATTAAAAAAACAACCTGCAGATCAAAACTATGCCGCCTATGTGGTTGCAAAGCGTAATGAGTCAATCTTTCAAATTGAACAATTAAATCAGCAAGTTGAACGATTGAAAGCGTGTAAAAACGGGGATCGTTTTCGACTTTCAGTTATTGATGGAACTTCAACCCTTGCCGAAGGGGATTCTATTTTATCGGCGATTTCACCTGTAATGGTTGAAGTGGTTGATCAAAAAATCCAGCGAATCGTTTCTTAAATGAATATTCAATATATTGGCTTGTATCATGAGTACATTTTACCCTTTTTAAAGCGAGGTGTGATTGGAAGAGCATTTGAGTCATCGTTAATTAATATGACTACAATTTCATTAAGAGATTATGCAGATCCACCTCATTACAAAGTGGATGATTATCCTTTTTCTAATCGTAAAGGCATGTTATTACGTTATGATGTTTTAAAACGAGCATTAAATGATGTTCCGTCATCTAGTTTATTGATTATGCCTGATCCAAAGGGGGCCCCATTTACGTTTAAGGAAGCCAAATATTTTTCAAAACAATCAAATTTAACATTCATTTCACCGGCCTATGAAGGTGTGGATGAGCGTATTTTTAGCACTTTTGATATACAAGTTTTTTCGCTTGGTGACTTTGTTGTTCCCAATGGAGATACACCCATTTTATTAATGATTGAGTCTATTTTACGTTATCTGCCAGGTGTTCTTGGCCGTTCAGAATGCATAGAGGATGATTCAATTTTGTCAGGACTGTTAGAGGCCCCACAATATTGTTCACCACGCTCTATTGACCAAATGGGTGTCCCAGAGGTATTGTTATCTGGACATCATCAAGAGATTGATCGGTGGAAATTAATCCAAAGTTTAAGGCGGACATTATATATGAGGCCTGATTTAATGAATCAGTTTTCTTTTTCGGAAACTTTGGTTAAAATAATAGATCAGATAGTTATGGAGGATACACAATGACGCAATACATTGAAGAGTTTGAGAAAAGTCAAATCGCAGAAACCAATTATCCAGAGGTGAATGTGGGTGATACCGTAATCATTCATAAGGAAATTAGTGAAGGTAAAAAAACACGTATTCAACGCTTTCAAGGGTTAATTATTAAAAAAACAGGCCGCTTGTCGCGGGAATCCGTCACATTACGTAAAATTGTTGATGGCATTGGTGTTGAAAAGTCTTTTTTAACGTCATCTCCATTGGTTAAAAATATTGATGTTGTTTCACGAGGAAATGGGCGTAGAGCTCTTTTAAATTATTTGCGTGATCGAAAAGTAAAAGCGGCTCTAAGAGTTAAAAAGCTTGAAAACTAACACCGGAATCCTAGGTGTTTCTGGTTATACTGGCCAGGAATTAGTAAAACTACTCGATTCGCACCCTAATTTTCACATTACAAAGTTATTTTCTACTTCGATCGATGGTGATTATGTTAATGAAAACCCGGCTTCATTTACGTTAGAATTACCTTTTGTTGAAACGTATGATGTTTCTAAATGTTCGGAACTGGACTGTATTTTTTTAGCCGTTCCACATACCAAAGCATTTTCATATGTGTTTGAATTACGTCAGGTATATCCAAATTTAAAAATCATTGATTTATCAGCAGATTTTCGATTAACTAACCCAAATGATTATTTGACTTATTATAACGTAGCGCATCCAAATGCAACCTTTTTATCTGACGCGGTATATGGGTTGCCTGAGCGATATTTTGATCAAATTGCGTCAGCATCTCTTGTTGCCAATCCAGGCTGCTATGCAACTGCAATGATTTTAGGTTTATTGCCTTTAAAGGATCAATTATCTGTTGATATACCTGTTGTGATAGATGCAAAGTCGGGGGTTTCAGGTTCGGGGCGATCATTGAAGTTGTGTTCTCTTTTTTGTGAGGTGCATTACTCTATTTCAGCTTATTCTAAAGGTGAGCATAGCCATGAGGCTGAACTTAAACAAGAAGTTGGCTTTAAAAACGTTATGTTTTCTCCTCATCTTATTCCAACTCGCCAGGGCATAGAAGCTGCTATATATATTCCTAATAATCAAGGATTGACTCAGCATCGGCTGGAAGAATTATTTAAGAGCACTTACGCTAATGCGCCTTTTGTGACTGTAATGAACCATGTTACTGCGTCCACGCGACTTGTGGTTGGATCGAATCAATGCGTGTTAATTCCGTCCATTAAAAATAATTGGATTGTTATATTTTCTTTAATTGACAATTTGATTAAAGGGGCTAGTGGCCAAGCCGTACAAAATGCAAATATTATGTTTGGTTTTGATCAAACATTAGGCTTAAATTAAGCTTTAAATAATAGTCCTACAACGTAGGCAAGACCAGCGGCTGTACCACCAATGATTAGTGTTTCTATAATTGAAATAATGTAGGAGTCTTTTGTGGCATATGCCCGAAATGCGCCAAGCAAACTTAATGCCCCAATTGTAAATAATGATGAATAAATGAATGTTGTTGAAGGGGTGTTCATGAAGAAGTAGGGGATGAGTGGAATGAATCCAAAAAATACGAATGATGCAAATGTTGCTAAGCCGCAATATAGGGGATTGTCGCCTTCTGGATTGTCCATTTCACATTCGTGTTGAACCATAAATTTAACCCAGAAATCGGTGTTTTTTGATACAATTTGAGTTAGTTTTTTTGAATCGTCTTGATTGAAACCTTGATTTTGAAATAGTAATTCTGTTTCTTCAATTTCATACTCATAAGAATTTTGTGTTTCGGCAAGTTCTTTATTGTAAAAATTTTGGTAAAGTTTTTTTTCTGATCGAATGGATAAATAATTTCCCAATCCCATTGCGGCACCATCGGCAAATAAGTTTGCTAAGCCAAATAATAATACGGTTACGATTGAAAAATTGAGTGCATGATCCCCAATATTTGCTCCAGAAAAACCTGCGACAACGGCAAATGTTGTTACAATGCCATCGTTACCACCATAAACAAACTCTTTTAAATAAGTCGAAAATGGTGAGATTTTATGTTCATGCTTTAAATGGGAATCTAGATCTTGATTATTCATATTACTAATATTAGCACAGTTTTTTATTGAACTTGTTTAATTATAATGTTGTGGGTTTATTTTAAATTCAATTATAATGACTAGTATGCAAATTACAGATATTAATGGTGTTTTTTCAGATGGTATAAGTGCTGGAATTAAAGCCAATGGACGATTGGACCTGGCTTATATTTATCTTCCAAATTGCACTGGCTCGGCAATTGTATGTAGTCAAAATCTGATACGCTCCGTTACCTTGGTTCATAATGAACGTGTTTTTCAAGAGAATGTTGTTAAGTTATTGATTGTAAACTCTGGGAATGCAAACTCAGTCACAGGTAACATTGGTGCAATCCATGTTGAACAAACGGTGAAAGCCGCCGCAGAAAAGTTTGGGTGTTCTGAACAAGAAGTTGGGGTAGCATCCACGGGTATTATTGGCGTTCCTTTGCCCATCGAAAAAGTTGTTAAGGGAATCAATACGTTTAGCTTGGCTCAACTAAAAGGGGAGTTAGCTGCAGAGGCAATTCTTACAACTGATTTGGTCAAGAAAACAGCTTACCGAAGTATTGAGATTCAAGGGGCTTCAGTTAATATTGCGGGGATTACGAAAGGGTCAGGAATGATTTCCCCTAATATGGCAACGACGCTTGGCTTCATTGTAACTGATCTTAAATTATCCTCAAATCAATGTCAGCAAGTGTTGAAATATGCCATTAACGAATCTTATAATATGCTGTCTGTCGATACGGATCAATCCACAAATGATATGGTTTCTTTGCAATCTTCTGGGGCCATTGATTTGGCTTTATCTGATATTGATCTTCATGCTTTTCAAAATGCATTAACGGATGTTTGTATCGATTTAGCGAAACAAATTGCACGTGATGGAGAAGGGGCTTCTCATTTTATTGAGGTGAATGTTCATGGCGCCTATACAAAAGCAGATGCAAAACGCGTTGCTAAATTGGTTGTTGATTCCCCTTTAGTTAAAACAGCAATTGCTGGTGAGGACCCAAATTGGGGGCGAATTATTATGGCTGTTGGTAAAGACCCGAACGTTCGATTGGAACATAGTAAATTATCCATTCAAATTAATGGGCATGCTATATTTACTGATGGGGTTCCATTACATGTTAAGCGCAATGATTTGAAAAAGGTTATGTCACAACAAGATATTATAATTTCCATTACCATTGGAAATGGCGATGCCATGGCCACCGCATGGGGATGTGATTTAACCCATGGCTATATTGATATCAATACTGAATACAACTAATCCATAGTCAGTTGATTGAGATCTTGTTACAATATGATCATCATTTATAAAGGTTAATTATGAAAAAAATTAAAGACAATAAAGCGATTACACTTGTTGAAGCGTTACCTTATATTAAGCAATTTAGCGGTCGCATAATGGTGATTAAATATGGTGGATCATTAATGTTAAATGAATCCTTACGGGAAACATTTGCAAAGGATATTGTATTATTGAGATATGTTGGTATTAAGCCAGTAATTGTTCATGGTGGTGGTAAAGAAATTACCAAATGGATGAAAAAATTGGGTAAAGAGGCCGTTTTCATTGATGGTCAACGATTTACTGATCTCGAGACGATGGAGCTCACAGAAATGGTGTTATCGGGAAAAGTAAATAATGAAATTGTTTCACTTTTGAATCAAAATGGCGGCAAAGCGGTTACATTATCAGGTAAGTCTGCCAATATTTTTCAGGCTCGGCGAATTCGTTCCAAAAAGGATCAAGATTTAGGATTTGTTGGGACGATTGAGTCTGTGGATACTAAATTAATCCATACGTTATGTGATGATGGCTATATTCCAGTTATTTCTTCCGTTGGCAGTGATCGTAATGGGGAAACTTTAAACTTAAATGCAGATAATGTCGCTAGTGCTGTTGCGCGCTATTTGGAATGTAAAAAACTGATTTATTTAACTGATGTGGATGGTTTAATGGTAGATAATGCATTGGTTCCTGAGCTTGATTATAAAAAAGCTGAAGACTTATTACTTCATCCAGATATTCAAGGCGGGATGCTGCCTAAGTTGGAATGTTCTATGGCGGCCATTAAAAATGGGGTTGAATCCGTTCATATAATTAACGGTTCGACGGAACATGCGGTTTTACTGGAGATTTTTACTGATCGTGGGATTGGTACAATGGTTAAAAAATGATACATTTTTTAAATATTAGTGATATTTCTTCGAGTGATATTGAAGAAATCATTACACAAGCATCGGTATTAAAAACAACTCAGGCCAAGCCTTTAGCGAATAAGGCTGTTGGGATGATTTTTGAAAAACCATCAAACAGAACACGCTTATCTTTTGAAGTTGGGGTTCATCAATTGGGTGGGAAAGCCGTTTATATTAAAGGTGATGAAATTCAAATGGGTGATCGAGAACCCATTTCTCATGTAAGCCGTGTAATGAGCCGTTATTTTGATATGATAGTTTATCGAACAAAAGATCATCTTGTTCTAGAGGAATTTGCCAAATATGCCAGCGTTCCTGTTATCAATGGATTATCTGACCAATCCCATCCCTGTCAGGCAGTTGCCGATGCGTTAACGATTAAGAATGTTTTTGGTGGTTTTGAAGAAGTATTTCTAACTTATGTTGGGGATGGAAATAACGTATGTCGATCATTAATGGAAATTGCGGTGAAGTGTGGCTTCAAAATGGCCGTTGTTTCTCCCCGATCTTATGCCCCTAATTCGGTACCTGAAGGCATTATTCTTACGGATTCGATAAATGAAGTCATTGAAAGAACAAACGTGCTTTATACGGATGTTTGGGTATCGATGGGAGATGAGGCTCAAGCAAAACAACGGCTTAATGATTTTTCATTATATCAAATTTCAGAAGATATGATGTCTCGTGCCAAAGACGATGTGATTTTTTTACATTGTTTGCCGGCCAATCTTGGGCAAGAAGTAACTCATGAGGTTTTTGAATCTCCTGCATCTAGAGTTTTTGATCAAGCTGAAAATCGGCTTCATGCCCAAAATGCAATTATGAATTGGTTAATGAAAGGAAATTAAAGTGAGTAAGAAAGTTGTTTTAGCGTATTCTGGAGGGTTGGATACATCGGTTATGATTCCATGGTTGAAAGACCATTATGATTGTGAAGTAATCGCAATGTGTGCAAATTTAGGGCAGGCTGATGAATTGGATGGTCTTGAAGAAAAAGCCATCAAAACGGGTGCTTCTAAAGTATTCGTTGAGGATTTAAGATCGGAGTTTATTACCGATTATATTTTTCCAACATTACGAGCCGGTGCAATTTATGAACATGATTATTTATTGGGAACCAGCTTTGGTCGTCCGTTAATTGCTAAGCGACAGGTTGAAATTGCTCAGCAAGAAGGGGCTACAATGGTGGCGCATGGTGCAACGGGTAAAGGGAATGACCAAGTTCGATTTGAACTGACATTTATGGCGTTAGATCCTACTTTGATAATTATTGCCCCTTGGAAAGACCCAAAATGGGATCTTCATTCTCGTGAAGATTGTTTAGCTTACGCAGATCAACATCAAATTCCAGTGACTCAATCTAAAAAGCGAATTTATTCAGAAGATCGTAATATTTGGCATATCTCTCATGAAGGTGGCGTGCTTGAAGATCCTAAAAATGAGGCTCCTGATGATGTGTTTACTTTATCAAAGCCACTTGAGTCTGCAAGTGATCGACCTGAATATGTTACGGTTGATTTTGAGAAAGGGACCCCTGTGGGGTTAAATGGGCAACGGTTATCGCCGCTTGATTTATTAATAAAATTAAATCAGATGGGTTCTGATCATGGGATTGGTCAAGTTGATATGGTTGAGAATCGCTTGGTTGGTATTAAATCGCGAGGCGTATATGAAACGCCGGGTGGATCGATACTGTATGCCACCCATCGAATGTTAGAGCAATTGGTATTGGATCGTGATACGGCTTTGTTGAAACAGAAGTTAGGTATTGAATATGCTCAAATGGTTTATGATGGGCGCTGGTTTTGTCCGGCTAAAGTAGCTTTGGATGCATTTGTTAATCAAACACAATCCGTCGTTACCGGAGCGGTACGTGTAAAATTATATAAAGGGAATATTGTTCCAGCGGGATCAACTGCTGATCAATCGTTATACTTAGAAGATCTTGCATCCTTTTCTGATACGGAGCTTTATGATCAAAAAGATGCGACTGGATTTATTCGCATTTTTGGATTACCCATGAAAGTGAATGGGATGGTGCATCGTTCATGAGTAAGTTATGGGGCGGTCGATTTGAAAAGGGGTTGGATGATTCGGCGATAGATTTTAGTTATTCCTTGCATTTTGACTATGAATTGCTGCCTTATGATATTCAAGTAAATAAGGTTCACTCAACGGCGCTTATGCATGCTGGGGTTTTGACCAAGCAAGAGTTGAAAAAGCTTCATTCAGCTTTAGATGCCGTTCAAAATGAAGCTGAAGCGATATTAGAAACGGGACCAAACGATGAGGATGTTCATAGTTTTGTAGAGCGATTGGTTGTTGAGAAGGTAGGGGATTTGGGAAAGAAAATGCATTCTGGAAAATCCAGAAATGACCAAGTTGCTACTGATGTCAGATTATATGTAAAAGATAAAATTACGGAAATTAATGATTTGGTTCATGATTCATTAAATGCATTATATGAATTTGCCTCAGTGCATAAAGCAACACTATTTCCTGGGTTTACCCATTTGCAAATTGCTCAACCTGTTTTACTTGCCCATCATATTCTAGCTTTTTTTGAAAAGTTCAAGCGAGATCAAAATCGCTTTGTTGATGCCTATGAGCGTGCTGATTTTTGTCCGTTGGGCTCAGCGGCAATGGCCGGTTCCAATTATGATATTGATCGTGTTTTTGTAGCTCAAGAGCTGGGATTTTCAGATGTGACTGTCAATAGTATGGATGCGGTTTCCGATCGTGATTTTATATTTGATTTTTTATATGCCGCCGCTATGATTACACTTCATTTATCGCAGTTTTGTGAAGAGCTTATATTTTGGTCCTCTTCAGTGGTCGGTTTTATTACTATTGGTGATGAATTTACAACTGGAAGTTCAATTATGCCCCAAAAGAAAAATCCAGATATTGCAGAGCTCATACGTGGTCAAGCAGGGCCTGTGTTAGGTCAATTTGTGGCATTGCATGAAATGGTTAAAGGCTTGCCATTAACTTATAATCGTGACCTTCAAGATGATAAGAAATTGTTATTTCGAGCGGTTGATATTTGTACGTCTGTGTTAAGTTGTTTTTCCCGAATGGTACCAACCATTCAGGTGCATCAAGATCGAATTCATTCAGCTATGAATACAGGCCATATTTTAGCCACGGAAATTGCGGATTATTTGTCATTGAAAGGGGTCCCATTTCGTGATGCTCATGAGTTGGTTGGGCAAATGGTTCAGCTGGCTGATCACCAAGGCTGTCAAATTCATGAGTTATCATTAAATGATTTGCAGGGAATCTCCAAATTTATTGAATCTGATATTAAAGATCGGTTATCATTTAAAGCAGCAATTCAACAAAAAAATGGTATTGGGGGAACCTCCTTTGATCAATTGGAGCGTCGCCTTGAAAAAATAAAGGAGGAATTTGAATGGTAGAGCAAAGTTTAGTTTTTATAAAGCCGGATGGTGTTAAGCGTCGTTTGATGGCCGAAGTGATTCGTCGTTTTGAAGTGAGAGGGTTTGCATTTAGGAAGTTAGAGTTACGTCAATTATCGAGTGAGGAAGTGGACCGCCATTATGAAGAGCATATTGATAAGCCTTTTTTTCCTCGCTTAAAAGAGTTTATACTTAGTGGCCCAATCTTATTGATGGTGTTAGAGGGCGATCGTGTTGTTGATACTATTAGAACAATGGTGGGTCCTACGGATGCTCTGGACGCCTTACCCGGAACGATTCGAGGTGATTTGGCTTTATCTAAGGGTGAGAATGTCATTCATGCGTCCGATAGTCCTACATCAGCTCAACGAGAAATAACCAACTTTTTTGGTGCGCTTACTCATTAGTTTTATAGTTGGTGGGGGACTTTTGTTATTGCTGCTAAGGCATTTGTATCATGTTCCAGTGGCATATGATGATTTTTGGCTTGATTCGCCAAACACCCAAGACCCAGCGGCTCAGGATACGTCGTATTTGCTATCAACGCGATCAATTGTGTCTTCCGAAGCTTTGTCTCAGCCGGTTTGTGTATTAGTCCATGGCTTTTCGGCTTCAACATTTGAGTTTAATTATTTTAAATCGGCGGTGACTGAACGGAATGAAAATATTCAATTTTCAACCATTTTAATGGGCGGGCATGGGTTAAATTATGATGCATTTAAGGCCGCCTCCTATTTGGATTGGAAGCAACCTGTGATTGATGAGGTCAAACGTTTAATTTCACAAGGGTATAATAATATATCGTTGTTGGGTGTTTCTACGGGTGCCACTGTTTTGTTGGATTCAATTCTTACCGGTGAAATTGATGCCAAAAATATACGACAGCTAATTTTTATCGATCCATTTGTAATTCCCCAAAATAAATTGCTTTTTCTTACCCCGTATTTACGTTTCATGGTTTCCAATACCCGTTCTCAGGCATCAACAAACCTAGAGCTTACTCACTGGTATGTAAATCGCCCTGCAAGTGCGTTGATTGAGTTGGTGTCTTTACTTACTCATGTCCGTTCTCAGATCAATCGAATGCCTCCGAATTTTAAGCTGCCACCAACGAGTGTATTTGCGGCGCAATATGATGC
>JAYNJH010000063.1:0-6047 GCA_038109885.1 Candidatus Margulisiibacteriota bacterium
CATTAAAAAAAGTGGGCTGATTTTCAACTAATGATTGCCGAAAACTAGACGATTCACTAAACTGAATAAGGTCGTAAAAAACATTCACAAGCTTTAATGGTAATATCATCGATAAATTAGCCGAATCAGTATGACGATCAAACCAATAGTCACCTGTATTTGACATCCCTTTATAATTAGTAAAGTACCCCACACCAGACCTCAACTGAGCCACATCAACATTAACTAAAAGCTGTCGTAAAGCATACCTCATTTGTTGATCATTAATATCATATGGGTCATTAGCCCTTAAGTTGAATTGAAACAATACAGAACGATTTCGAACCACACCCAAGTGATTCGGTGATTTAACCGTATAATTGCAGGGGTATTTTTGAGCTAAATGTTCAAATCTTAGAAATGAGGACGCCGTTGAAAAAGTTCGAGTAGCCATTAAGCTATATTTTATAAGATGCAATCGATACCACATACGCCCTTGTTCAAAATAATATATAACACGATATAATGCAATTTGATTTAAAGCTCGAATTCAATGGTTTAACCCGCTTTATTTGACAACCTTACACAGTGTTAATCAAGGTGTTGATTTTCTAAAAAACCAATAAAAAATGAATCTAAAAATTAAATGGTACTTCTGGACAAGATCTAGCAAGTTTTTTTTTAACCAATTCTAATTCATGAACTTTCGCTCGGTTAGCATTCATAAGAATATCATTAAATAGGGTTTCCAAATAATCCACATCAGATTTACTAATTCCAGATGAGGTGTTTATTACAACGACTTTTAACAGGTTAATTTTATCTTGCGTAAGATTAAAAAGAAAATCAGTCATACTCGATTTAGATTGTAGTGTTGGCAATGAAACGATCATAAAATTAATTATAGTTAATAAATAGCGCATTGTCCCTAGAGATATTTACCATAAAAAAGCCCACCATCTTAAAAAAACCAATAATAGATCTCCCACCAATTCAAAGAGGGACATCGGCATCTATTGGGATTTTAAACCCCCTGTTTAAACCCTTTCTATACTAACTAAGGCAATACTTTTTAGCCCGATAGATACAGTCCCCCCCCGCCTTACTGGGCCATTAAAGGAGGTGATATATAGAAACTATAAATTCAGCTGCGATTACGTGACAAAAAGTCAGCAGAGGTTATATGTCAAGATTAAAAACAACTAACAATGGACCGATTTAAAAACAAGTCAAGCCGACCTAACAGCCTTATTATTTAAAATTTGAGTAAAGAGATTTTGTTACCAAAAAGCATTTCACTTAACAAGTTAAAAGCACAGGCCCCCCATAATACCTCAACGACAACACAACAATTGTGTAAGATAACTTTCTTTAGCACCAGCTTTACGCAAAAACTGAACTACCTCAACATTGTTTTTTCGTATTGCAATTGCTAACGCAGTTGATCCATGACGATTGGTTAGGTCCAAATCTATGTCAAGATCATTTAGTAATTGAACAACACCAATACAATTATTGGCCGCAGCCCAATGCAATGCAGTCCAACCTTCATTATCAGGTAAATTCATATTCACGCCTAATTGAAAAAACACTTTAATCGTTTCTAAATGACCGTAACGAGCTGCCAAATGTAAAGGTAAGACCCCATTTTTAGTTGTACCCGCCAAACTTACCCCAAGATTAATCAAAAGTCTCACTGTCTCTGAATGACCATACAGAGCTGCACAATGAAGGATTGTTCCACCATCATTTTTTTTAATGTTCAAGTCCACTTTTAGATCATATAATAATTGGATTATCTCTGAGTAACCTTTAATCGCAACCAAGTGAATCATTGTCCAACCAAACTTATCAGGCAAATCAAACTTAGCACCAAGATGAATCAAAAGTTGAATAGCCGCTTTGTTGCCATCAAACGCTGCAAAGTGAAGCGCTGTCCAGCCATCCTGATCAACGATATCTAAATCCGTACCCCACTCATGAAATAATCGAATCATATTCTCATGCCCATAGCGAGCAGCCCAATGAAGCGCTGTCCGACCATTATGAGTAATCGCATGCAAATTAGCACCTTTACTAATCAATAACTGTGCTGTGTTAACATGAGCCGCGGAAGCGGCCAAATGAAGCGCCGTACCACCATTACGACTCACTGCATTTAAATCCGCACCAAGAGAATAAAGTAAGTCAACAATACGTTCGTTCCCGTTATCCGCCGCCCAATGAAGGGCTGTCCAACCATTACAATCTTTACAATCCAGTCCGATACCCAGTTCATGAGCCTTTCGAACCGTGTCTAAGTGGCTAAATCGAGCAGCCCAATGAAGGATGCTACCACCACTAACACTTGTAGCATTCAGATTCGCACCTTTGGAAATTAACCTTTGTATCTTATTGATATCACCACGTGCAGCCGCACGCAAAAGTATACTATCAATATGATCTAAGCTTTTGTTTTTCGTAGGTTTAATAATGGCTCTACAATTAGGACAAGATTGGCTATACTGAAACCAATTTTCAAGTGAAGATTCATCAAATAAATGACCACATGGCGTTAGCTTACTATTTGTTAGGTTGATGTGAGCGAGAGTAATTGAACATTGTCCACCTTGGCTTTTTAAGGCTTTTATTTTAGGATGTTTGTAATGCCAACCTCG
Organism: Candidatus Margulisiibacteriota bacterium; assembly: GCA_038109885.1. Taxonomy (GTDB): domain Bacteria; phylum Margulisbacteria; class Marinamargulisbacteria; order UBA817; family UBA817; genus UBA817. Next base: position 2,637 of record JAYNJH010000063.1, read on the forward strand.
AACAATACGCTGAATATTTATTGCCGCCTTAGTTCGTATATCATCTTCAATCGAATTTTTAGTCACGTCACGCTTTAAAGGATTCGAAACGTCTTTATCATTACAGCCGGCACCTCTCCCTGTTGTTAATTGAAATGTGGGAATAAACGCCTTATTAATCGCATCAGTCTGCCTCATAAATATCTCCTTAAATCCCAATAAGGGACACTAATTTTTGATGAATTTGCTTAACTCATCCAATAATTAAATGCAAATGAATGCATTACTATTGATTAATCGTTTAGTGGTCAGTGTTTCCCTAACCTTCAAATGGGTACACCACACCTAATATTAATGATAAGTGTTTTGAAAATGCGGCGGTATCCAACCCCATCGAATCCGGCCCGTTGCAAAAGTAATTTGACGAAGTAAATGCCGGACCCCTAGATTAAAGGTTAACGGCTGCTTAAATATATTAAAATCTTCAATCATAGTAAAAACTTACTCAATTTTATAATATTTTGAAAAAAATTCAATAAATATTTCTAAAAATGATTAAACCAATCTTATGTTTCAACAAATCAAAAAAATAAACTACATTACTCACAATCATTTCCTTTGTCATCCAAAGGCCAAAAATAATCCAACCAGTTCTAATCAACAAAAACAATCACTTAAACACAAATACATGAAATCGTTTTTGATTTTTTTCGATATTTACTATTATTGTAGCTATTATCTACTAAAATCATGTTCAGTAAAATTAATTAGAATCAATTTTAGCACCTTGGCTCTCAGGCACCAAAAAAAGTAAGGAGAAAGCAATGTTTCACATATCAACTGCCACCAGTAATAATGCAAGCGAAAAAATTCAAGCCTCATTTAGAGCATATCGTGCGAGAAAAAAAATAGAATTTATAAAAGCGCTCAATCACTGGGTAAACACGGGGCCAAACCATGAAACAGCCGATAGAAAAACAAGTGCCGAAAAAATAAAATCAGTCCATAAGAATCATGACTATCATCTCCATATTCACAAAAAAAACATTTCATCATTACCAGATGTTTTTGATCACTTACCCCACTTAGTCGAAGCACATATTACAGAAACTAATATTAAAGAATTACCGGATAGCTTTTTTAAATTAACTAATTTAACTTCTTTAGGTTTAGCTGAAAATAAACTTACGGAACTACCAAAAAAAATAGAAGAATTAAAAAAACTATGCTTTCTTTGCCTTGATAAGAATAATCTTACTGATTTACCTAGCAAAGAATTAATAAATTTACATGAACTAAAAGATTTAAGATGTATAAAAAATATTATTTTAACTATAGATCAGCGTCTTATAGCAAAATATGGGCATATAAGTTTCCGCGAAAACCTTGATTCAATGAGTCTTTCAAGCCATAGGTTTAATTATGAACAACTACCTAAACTTACAATGGAACATCTTACTGCAGCCGCTACATATTTAAAGACTAAAACAGATACCCAACTCATTGATTACCTACGTAAAAAACAAATTGGAGAACCTCCAAATCAACTCGGAATATTACAAGTTTTGATTGAACGTCACATCAAAACTCGATAATCCAAAACACCCCCTTCTCATATCAATATTATATATTGAACTCAAACTCGTGGTGTGTTAAATTACTTATGCAGGGATTAAAAAGTGCCTCAAGCATTTTCAAAGCATGAACAATCCCCAACGTATTGATTTGCTTTGAAAAGCATAGCCATGTACTTTTTAATGGTTTCCTGTACACTTAAAAAGTGGAGAGGAATAACAATGATTTTAATCGAAAATTTTTCACAGGTAATCGCCCAAATCGAATCTGAAAGAGGCATTGATCGTACTCGAATTTTAGATGGCATTGAAAAGGCATTGATATCCGCCGCCAAAAAAAAATATGGTCAAGAATTAAACGTAAATGCTTACATCAATGAAGATTCCGGTGAGGCTCGACTTTGGATGGAAAAAGTTGTTGTAAATGAAATCGAAGATGAACTCAACGAACTAAGCTTAACCGATGCCCAAGAATTAAGTGACGATGCAGAATTAGGCGACACATTAGAAATCGATCTTGATTTTGATGAGTTTGGCCGAATTGCAGCACAATCAGCGAAACAGGTGATCATGCAATGCATTCGAGAAGCTGAAAAAGATCTTGTAATGAATGAATTTTCCGATAAAATAGGTCAAATTGTTACAGGAACAGTTCAAAACATTGAAGGTAATACTTACTTAATCAATCTTGGTAAAATTGAGGCATTTTTGCCGCCAAAAGAGCAAGTTTTTGGGGAGACATTTAATGTTAAAGATCGAATTCGAGTGTTTGTGATTGATATTCAAAAATCAAACCGTGGCCCGGCAGTTCGCATCTCTCGTTCTCATCCAGGATTAATTCAACAACTATTCAATCTTGAAGTTCCTGAAATACAAGATGGCATTATTGAAATCAAAAGCATTTCTCGAGATGCTGGAAAACGAACAAAAATTGCCGTACATTCAACGAATGCAACCGTTGGTGCCGTTGGTACGTGTGTTGGGCATATGGGCGGTCGAATTCAAGCGATTTTAAGAGAAATCAACAATGAAAAAATAGACATTCTTGAATGGAATGAAGATCCCAAGGTATTTATTGGAAATTCTTTAAAACCAGCTACCATAAGTGAAGTTATTATTAACAATGAATCAAATCGAGAAGCAACCGTGGTTGTTCCGGATGACCAGTTATCACTTGCTATTGGAAAATCAGGGCAAAATGTGCGACTTGCTGTTAAGTTAACCAATTGGAAATTAGATATAACCAGTGAATCTGAACATAATAAATCAACAAATTCGAATGCTGGTCTATCACTCGAAGAAAAGTTAAAAGAATCTTCATCCTTAGCCGAAACAAAATCCAACAAAGACGCTATTACTGAGCCAGACGCCAATAACGAAATTGAAACCAATACAATCAACGAAAATGAAAATGCAGCTATTGAAAACAATGATGCTGCTGAAGAAAATAAGGAGAGCATCCCAACTGAAGGGTAAACGTTTTGAAAGTAAAAGACCTCGCAAACGAATTTGGGAAAAGACCCAAAGACTTTATTAAGATTCTTCAAGACTTTGATATCCGTGTAAAGTCGGAAAACACAAAGTTAGACGATAGTACAATTAACATTATCAAAGATCTTTTTAATGACGATAAAGATTATATTGATCAGCAAATTGCCGAATCAAAAAAATTCAGTTTTAACGAAGAACAGATTAAAATGGCTGACTTTGCTAAACTAATTGATTCCCCGATGAAAGATATTATGGGAGTTGTTTTAAAAAAGGGGCTCCTATTAAACATTAATTCGGTAATTGATGCCGCTTTAGCAAAAGACATTGCATCCGATTTAGGAATTCAATTAAGCTTAAATAACGACGA
>JAYNJH010000063.1:6057-10729 GCA_038109885.1 Candidatus Margulisiibacteriota bacterium
CAACTGAACTTAAAGAACAAATTGAAGAATTAAACGAAGCACAGAATCAGAATGATCTCAGATCTCGCCCACCAGTTATTACCGTCATGGGTCATGTTGATCATGGAAAAACATTACTTCTTGATAATATTCGTTCAACAAATGTGGTTGATTCAGAATCTGGAGGAATTACTCAACATATTGGGGCGTATCAAGTTCAATTAAAAAACAAGAAAAAAATGACGTTTTTAGATACACCAGGTCACGAAGCATTCACGGCATTACGTTCAAGAGGTGCTCAAGTCACAGACATTGCCATATTGGTAATCGCTGCAGATGATGGAATAAAGCCTCAAACGATTGAAGCAATCAATCATGCAAAGGCCGCTGATACCCCCATCATTGTTGCAATAAACAAAATAGATACCCCTGGTGCAGATATCGAAAAGGTGAAACAGCAAATTGTTGAACATGAGTTGGTTCCTGAAGAATGGGGTGGTAGCACTATCGTATGCCCACTATCTGCCAAAACAAGTGAGGGAATTGAAAATCTACTTGAAATGATTCAATTAACAGCTGAAGTACAAGAATTAAAAACAACATATGATGATCTTGCTAAAGCCGTTACAATTGAAGCCTATTTAGATAAAAAACGGGGACCAATAACCACGGTATTAATTAAGTCTGGAAAATTAAAAGTGGGTGCATTCGTTACCATTGGCAGTGTTGTTGGAAAAGTACGTGCCCTTTATAACGATAAAGGCGAAAGTGTAAAAGAGGCACTCCCGAGTACTCCCGTTGAAATATTAGGGCTTTCAGAAGTACCTCGCCCTGGTGATATTTTAGAGGAACATGCAACAGAACAAGTTGCAAAAAAAGTAAGCGTTGAAAATTCAGAGAAAAAGAAAAAAGAACATAAACAAAGTTTAAACAAAAGTGTTTCTTTAGACCAATTATCTAAACAAATTAATGAAGGTGAAGTTAAAATCCTTAACTTAATTATTAAAACAGATGTTCATGGGTCATTAGATGCTTTGGTTTTATCAATCAATCAAATTGAATCTGAAGATATCTCAATTAATGTTATGCACGCAGCTACCGGCAGTATAAATGAAAATGATATTTTATTAGCTAAAGCGGCCGATGCAATTGTAATTGGATTTAGAGTTCAAGTAACCAATGATGCAAAGAAAGCAAGTGATGAGTCTAATATTGATATACGAACCTATAAAGTTATTTATGACATTATAAATGATATTGAAAATGTAATGTCTGGAATGTACAAGAAAACATTGGTTGAAACCAAAATTGGTGAAGCTGAAGTTCGTGAAGTATTTAAGTTTTCAAAAGTTGGGGCAATTGCTGGAAGTTATGTCACTGACGGAAAAATGATTCGAAACAGTATCGCTATTGTTAATCGTGGTAATGAAGAAGTATTTAAAGGAAAATTAAATTCACTAAAACGCTTTAAAGATGATGTAAAGCAAGTTGAGTCGGGCTATGAATGTGGAATTGTTGTTGACGGTTTTTCTGCATTTGAGCCGGGCGATCAAATTGAATGCTTTACTGTTGAAGAGAAGTAATTATGTCAAGAATGGTTCGAATTGAGTCATTATTAAAGCAAGAGATATCTCGAATAATTCAACAAGATTTTAGAAGTAATCTGGGCCTTATTTCAATTACTGGAATTAAAATAGCAAAAGATTTGTCCACAGCCACTGTTTATTACAGTCATTTAGGATCTGAAAGTGAACAAAGAAAATCATTTGAAAAACTTTCAAAATCAACCAGTTTCATTAAAGGTGAATTAGGTAAACATATTCGTTTAAAACGGATACCTAATTTAGTTTTTCGATTGGATGACTCGCTTGAGCGAGGGTTCAATCTTTTACAAAAATTAAACCAAGTAAATGAATAATTCATCATTATTAGAAAAACTGCATCAATTACCAAATAAAATCATTGCAACGGTTCATAAAGAACCAGATTATGATGCAATTGGCTCATTATTAGCCTTAGGTGAACTTATTGAACAACTCGGGAAAAATGTCACATTATTTGCTCCTGATATCGATCTAGGACAATTTGAACACCTGCCAGGAATTGAGCAATTATCAACAACTATTGAGTCAGAATATGATTTAGCGATCTATCTAGACTGCTCAAATCAACACCGAATTTTTCAACCCAATAAATTTCCAACATATAAAGAATCAATCAATATTGATCACCATCAAGATAATACCCATTTCGCAACTTATAACTTAGTCCAATCCATTTCATCAGTCGGTGAAATTATGTTTAATCTGTTCCAAACAATGAACATACCATTGAATAAAAAAATAGCAACACAAATCTATGCAGCCATATGCTTCGATACTGGAAATTTTAAATTTTCAAACACCACAACTGAGACATTTAAAGTCGCTGCAGAGTTATTATCTTTTGGGATTCCCAATCATCAAATTAGTGAATGGATCTTTGAAAATAAAGAGCAAAATTATTTTGAAGATATTAAAACAGGGCTCAACAATATGTATATCGATCCAAAACACCCCTTTACTCTTGTGTTTATTCCTCATAACAATATCGAAAATAGGGAAAGTACAATAAACTTTTTTAGGACACTTAAAGGTAAAGAACTAACAGTAGTGTGCAAAGAAACCAGTGAAAAGACATTCAAGTTAAGTTTTAGAAGTAAAAATAAAATCGATGTTTCTCGCTTAGCAAAAATATTTAATGGCGGAGGCCATAAGAGAGCCGCTGGTGCATACTGCAGTAAAATAACCTTACCTGAACTTAAAAATAAACTCATTAAAAAGATTTACGAGGTTTTCGAATGAACGGATTTTTATTAGTCGACAAGCCCAGTGGAATAACGTCATATGATGTTATTCGCCAGTTAAAAAAATACCTTCCACCAAAAACAAAAATTGGGCATTCTGGGACTCTGGACCCCTTTGCTACTGGTTTATTAATCATTGCCATTGGAAAACAATACACAAAACAATTAAGCCAATTACTAAACTTAGATAAAACTTATCAAGCTGAAATCACATTGGGAACAAGCACAGATTCCTATGATATTGATGGCAACAAAACATTTCAACATCCAACCCCATTTGAAATTAACATTGAGGAACTTAACCATTGTATTGATAGCTTCAAAGGAGAGATTGAACAATACCCCCCCAAATTTTCGGCAAAAAAAATTAAAGGTGTACCCGCCTATAAACGGGCTAGGAACGGTGAGCTCGTTGAATTAAAGCCAAATAAAGTAACCATTTATGAGCTAAGCCTTAACAACTACGATGCCCAACAACAACAAATCAATTGCTCTGTTCATTGTTCAAAAGGCACTTATATCCGTTCGCTCGCCCACGACATTGGTGAAAAATTAAACGTTGGGGGCTATTTATCGAAATTAAATCGGCTAGCCATTGGTAATCATAGCATAAATGAGGCCACACCATTAGATGAAATTAAATCGGATTCCATAGAAAACCTTCTTGTCTCAAGTCTAAACATATGAGCATAGAAATCATCGGCTTAAAAAAATACTTAGAACAAAACGCATCTAAAATCTGCCTTGGTACCTTTGATGGCTACCATCTCGGTCATCAATAATTAACCGAAAAAGCTGAATTTATGGTAACATTTGACCCGCACCCAAAAGAGGTATTATTAGGAACTCGAATACCAAGATTAACAACAACAGAGGAACAACGTCGATTCTTTTCAAATCAAATCATCATAAAGTTTACCAAAGCCATCGCACAAATGAACGCAGAGGATTTTTTAAATGATATTATACAAAAATATCTTAATCCAAGCTGCATAACCATCGGTTATGATTTCAAATTTGGGGTCAATGGTCATGGGTGTGTAAATTTTTTAAATGAATGGGCCAAGCGGAAAAACTGCGAAATCATTGCTATTGAAAAACAGATGAAGGAAAATACGCCATATAAAAGTAGTTTCATTCGAAGCAAAATAAAAACCAACCCAAACCAAGCATTCGAATTCCTAGGCCACCCTTACCTAATCATTGGGCATGTCATTCACGGAGAAAAAAGAGGCCGAAATTTAGGCTTCCCCACCGCCAATATCCAGGTCCCTAAAAATAAATGCATTCCAAAATCTGGCGTATATAAAAGCCATGTAATTATAGATAATATCACGTATCCTAGCATCACAAACATTGGCTTTAAGCCATCATTTAATTCAAATCAACCTAGCATTGAGACACATATACTAAATGAATTTAATCAAAATATTTACGATCAAAAAGTTGAACTTTTTCTGGAGTCATTTATTCGTTCTGAAATCAAGTTCACATCTTCTGAAGCATTAATAAAGCAAATCAAAAATGATATTCAATCGTGCTACTCTTGATCAGGCTGAAAGCGTTCATGACGCTTTTTACGTTCTAATTCTTCATTTTCAAGGCGAGTCCGGTTTGCAAAACCAATGGAAGCAATTTCATCAAGAAATTTCATTTCTTCTTTCTTCATAATTTTTTTCCACATATCACGTTTCTTTTCTTTATCTTCTTCCAAGATCTTTTTATCCTTCATTGCCTGAACCAAAGCTTCACGTTGTTGATCTTTTTCTTCTTCAGCTTTTTCGCGAACATCCACCTGCTCAACGATTTCATGCTTCAACTGTTCTAAATGAGCTTTACGCATCATCA
>JAYNJH010000064.1:0-211 GCA_038109885.1 Candidatus Margulisiibacteriota bacterium
CTTATATACCCAAGACTCAGGGAGTATAGGAAAATAATGTAAGTATTTTTCAAAATAGGTATGATAAGTGTGAACGATTGGGATATTTAGTTTTCTTCCAACTCTTAGTCCGATATATCCCATAGTGAATGGGGTATGAATATGTATAACGTCCAAGTTTAGATCCTTTATTTCTTTCAGCCGTTTATTATAAGGAAAAACTAAGCGGTAT
>JAYNJH010000064.1:249-5792 GCA_038109885.1 Candidatus Margulisiibacteriota bacterium
GGGTTTAACATTGGGGCAAAAAATATAAACGTTATGGTTTTTTTCAAGATACTCTACTGAGGATTTAATACTTGTGACTACCCCATTGATTTGAGGTTCATATGTGTCTGTAAAAATTCCGATATTCATATCTTGATTATATATTTTTATTTTAATATGTGTCGACTTTATTGTAATATTGATTGATGAATAGACTTAAAATACACGTTATTGCTGAGGAATTTGTTGGTGAAGCTAATGGCGTAACAACAGCGATTCTTGAACTTATTGAATCACTAAAAAATGATTCGTTTTTTGAGTTGGTTGATAGAATCGAAGATGCTGATATTATTCATGCGCATACCATTGGTTTAGATTATATTCGAAAATCTTATAAATACAAAAGTAAAATGATTGTCTCTGCTCATGTTATTCCAGATTCTTTTATTGGTAGTTTGATTTTTAGTCGATTATGGCAACCTTTAGCGAAAATTTATTTGAAATATGTTTATAATCGTTCTCGTGAAGTTATTGCTGTTTCACCTTTTGTTAAACTAGAGCTCGAGAAAATAAATGTCACTTCTAAGATTCATGTGCTTTGTAATAGTGTAAATCGAGATAAGTTTAAAGAAAATGATCTTTTACGTTCTGAGTTTAGGAAAAAATACAATTTAAGTAATGAGTTTGTTGTTACTTGTGTTGGTCAAATTCAACCTAGGAAAGGTATATATGATTTTATTGAGGCGGCTAAGTTGTGCCCTGACATTACTTTTCTATGGGTTGGGGGTACCCCATTCAAAGGCTTAACGGCTGAATATAATAAATTACAGGATGTTGTAAAAAATGCGCCTAAAAACATCATATTTGCAGGTATTGTTGATTTTAAAGATATGCCTGCTTACTATGCAATGTCTGATGTTTATTTTATGCCCTCTTTTCAAGAAAATTTTGCATTCGCAACAATAGAAGCTAGTTCTGTTAAATTACCCTTACTTCTTCGTGATAATGTAGAATACCCCTCTTCCCTTTTTACACACTATTTAAAAGGTAAAAATGCGAATGATTTTGCTAATGAATTGAATCGATTAAAAACCGATTCTGATTATTTCCAACATTGGCGAAATGAGTCGGAGACTTTAGCTGGTAAATATTCTCTTAAATCATATATGCAGCAATTAAAAGATATTTACCTTGGTGTTTTTGAAAAAATTAATTCGTAAGCCCAGATAAAAAGTCCAGCTGACCAAGCAAAATCTTCTTCACTCTTATAAAACAATCGTTTTATTGGATTTCCATTTGTATCGTATATTTCATACATAGTTTCATGCTGGTTAATTACGTTTGCCATTGTATCTAAAATTTTCATTCCGTTAGTAATTTTGTTATTTTTTATAAAGGCAATGCTTGTAATTGCTGACACCCATAACCAAATTAATCCATTATGATAGTCTTTTAGTCCAATAATATGAAATGGAGGATAAATATCCGTCCACTGATACGATTTATTTATTAATTTTACACCATGATTAGTTATCATTTTTTGATCTACGATTTGAGTTAATATTTTATTTTGTTTTGAAAGATCAACAATGTTAAATAATATTGCTAATGCGTTGCCATCAATGGATAGTATGTCTTTCTTTTTATTATCTTTTATCCAGTCAACAAGAAAGTTTCCGTTCCAAAATTTGGTATTCACCTTTTCTTTTACATGATTCCATCGATTTGTATAATCTATTTCATCTTGACTTATATCTAATATTTTAGCCATGTCTGAAATGCATTTTAGGGCATGGCAATATAATACGTTTGTGTACAAAACATGACCTTGCTTTTTAACACTATCTGCCCAGCCAGCATAGGGTCCTTCATATACTAACCCATTTTTTTCTACTGTTTTGTACCAATCAATGGCTTTAATTAATGCCTCATAATTTGTTTTTAGAAACATTGTGTCTCTTGTTTGAGTTATGTATTGGTGCGAAACAATAATAAATAATGCATTTGAATCTACAGGAATTGAAATATATTTATCTTCAATAAATGTTGGCCCTGTTGGACCTTTTAAATGAATGTATTTTAATAAAAAATATTTCTGACCTATTCTTAATGGGCATTGTCCATCTGATTTCATGTTAATGATTACACTTGATAAGAAGTTTTTAACAATTTCTGTATCCTTGAGAGATAAAGCGCCAAGAGATGCAAAGCTTGAATCGCGAATCCAAACATCCGAAAAATGTGTTTTCCCAGCATTAATTCCTGATTTATTATAGGCGTTTTTTAAAATCTTTTTACATATATTATAGGCATTTATAAGATCATCGTTACGATGATTTTTTATTAATTCTTTTTTAGTCTCATCATTAATTAACTGATTCATTGATTCAATATGCCCATATCAATAGAAATTTAAACATTTGGTTTGGATTTAAATTCAAAATTTAATCCGACGCCTTTTGAATCAGGAAAGAATTCTCTAAATTCTTTTTCAAAGTTTCGAAGAAAAGGTTTGGTGAGTAAGTTCTTATCATTTACTTTGAAAATAAAATGAGGTGGTAAACTTGTCACTTGTGTTGCATAGTAGATTTTAAAAAGTTTTCCTTTTTTTGATGGTGGATGATGAATTGAAAAAAACATTTTAAGAAAATTATTTAATTCAGATGTTTGGATTCGGTTTTTGGATGCTTTAACAATTTTGACTACCGTTTCTAGTAAAGCTTGGATGTTATGTTTTTCAAGTGCTGATCCCATAATTATTGGATAATGTGCTAATTGAGGAATCTCAAATTCTATGATTTTAATAATATCATTTCGCGTATTTTCATTTCTATTTAATAAATCCCATTTATTCACAAAGATTAAACAATTTTTATGCATTGATATGATGTGATTTATTATTTTTTTATCTTGATCTGTTAAGAGTTCTTCTCCATCAATTAAAAAAACAATGATATCAGCACTTTCGATTGCACGTTCGGTTCTAATGGTTGAAAAATATTCTATCGTATCATTAATTTTCCGCTTGCGCCGTAAGCCAGCCGTATCCATGAAGTGCAATGCTTGATTGTTGAAATTTAATATTGATTCATTTACATCTCTTGTTGTTCCCATTCGTTCATCAACAATGGCTTTCTTTTGATTGAAAATTGCATTGTATAATGATGATTTTCCAGCATTTGGTTTTCCAATCAGTGCAATATTAATTTTATCTTTCTCTTCTAAATCTGGCTCTGAAATACTTATTTCATTAACGATTTCATCCAATAAATCCCCAATTCCAGTATTTTGAAATGCTGATACCGGAAACATTGATTTGAAACCATAACTATAAAACGGATGAAGTTCGTTAAGGCGTTCAATATTATCAACTTTATTAATTACCAGTAGTGTTTTATTAAGGTAATGTTTTAACTGTTTTCTAATTTGTAAATCTTCTGGATGCTCAGGTTGTTGAAACTCGACCATGAAAATAATTCTATAAGCTTTATTGAGTTCGTTTTCAATCATTTCATTAATTTTTCCTTGATAAGGATTATCAGGATCTTTTGAATATATAACCCCACCGGTATCACAAATTTTGAATGATTTCCCATTCCAAGTTTGATCATAATATCGGATATCTCGAGTTACACCCTCTTCTCGTGCAGTAATTGCTGATTTTTTACCTAGTAGTCGATTAATAAAAGATGATTTCCCAACATTTGGGCGACCGATAATAACGATTCGTTTCATTCAATTAATGTATAAAACAACGTTTTTATTTGCAAGCGATTCAGTTGATCTTTTTTTTAATCGTAGTTAATCCCTTTAATCGATTCATTCCTTCAATTTTTGGGACTTGGTCTCTATAATTAAATTATGGATATAAATGATCTTTATGAACAAGTCATTAATGCGGATGTTAGTGGTGTCGCAATTGTTTCTCCGTTGCAACGTGCAAAGCAGCTGTCATTAAAATATGCGAATTCTATTTTTATGAAACGAGAAGATATTCAATCGGTATTTTCTTTTAAGTGTCGTGGGGCTTACAATAAAATCCGACAGTTATCTAATCACGACCGATCCGTTGGAATTATTGCTGCATCTGCAGGAAATCATGCACAGGGTGTTGCGTTATCTGCATATCAATTGAATATTGATGCCATTATTGTTATGCCAGAAACAACCCCTTCCATTAAAGTTAATGCTGTGAAGCAGCATGGTGCTAATGTGATTTTATTTGGAGATTCTTATGATGATGCTTATTCACATGCTATATCTTTATCAGATAAATATGGGTATACTTTTATTCATCCTTATGATGATTGTGATGTTATTGCTGGTCAGGGGACTATTGGCCTTGAAATATTAAATCAACTTTCTGAACCGATTGACTATGTATTTGTTGCGGTTGGTGGTGGTGGGCTTTTGGCTGGAGTTATTTCAGTTTTCAAAGTTCTTTCACCCCATACAATTATTGTTGCTGTTGAGCCTGAAAACTCAGCTTGTCTTGCGGCTGCAATGAAGGCAAATTCGAGAGTTATATTAGATTCTGTTGGTATTTTTGCTGATGGTGTGGCCGTAAAGCAGATTGGGGATTTAACTTTTCGTATCATTCAGCCTCATTTGAATGATAGTATCCAGGTTGGAATAGATGATATTTGTGCCGCAATTAAAGATATTTATGATGAAACACGTTGTGTAGTTGAGCCTGCAGGGGCGCTATCATTAGCTGGTATGAAAGCATATATTAAAAATCGTAATATCACAGATAAAAATATTGTAACCATTAATTGCGGCGCAAATATGAATTTTGATCGACTTCGTCATGTTGCCGAACGTGCTGAAATTGGTGAGAAAAATGAGGCCTTATTTGCTGTTGAAATTCCTGAATCTCCTGGAAGTTTAAAACAATTCTGTTCTGTAATAGGTAAGCGTACAATCACAGAATTTAACTACCGTTTTCAAAATGATGATCGTGCAATTATATTTTTGGGGGTGTCGATTAAATGCCAAGATGATTCGGATGCATTATTAAAGACAATGAACAGACATGATTATAGATCTTCAGATCTTACAGATAATGAGCTCGCAAAGTTACATGTCCGTCATATGATTGGTGGTATACCCCATAAAAGTTTAACTAACGAGCGTTTGTTTAGAGTTCAATTTCCTGAACGACCGGGTGCATTGATGGAATTTTTGAATCAGCTTCTAAACCAATGGAATATTTCACTTTTTCATTATCGTAATCATGGGGCTGCTTATGGGCGTGTTTTAATTGGTCTTGAAATTCCTAAATCAGATAATCAAAAGTTGGATCAAATGATATCTAAAATTGGTTTTAAATTTATTGAAGAGACTGATAATTTAGCTTATCAATTAATGCTAAAATAAAATATTTGTCTTGCTTCGTTTTTTTCTGTTAACTAAAATATTCATATGTCGTTAAAAATAGCTTTTTTAGGAACCCCTGAATTTTCAGTTCCCACGCTTAAATTGTTAGCTAATAATTATGATTCTAATCATTTATCAGTAATATCAATGCCGGATAAGATAAGGGGGCGTGGTCGAAACCCTTC
>JAYNJH010000064.1:5802-7880 GCA_038109885.1 Candidatus Margulisiibacteriota bacterium
TTGCCTGTTTATACTCCTCACTCGAAAACGGAGTTATCTGAAACTCTATTCGATATAAATCCGGATCTTGTTCTTGTGATTGCCTATGGAATGCTCATTGAAAAACGAATTGTTGATCATTTTTTTTGTGTTAATGCTCATGCATCAATACTGCCTAAGTATCGTGGTGCATCCCCTATACAATCTAGTCTTTTAAATGGGGATCTTTTGACGGGCATAACATTAATAAAATTAAATGAGCGAATGGATGCTGGTGATGTTTTATTAACTAGTAAACTTAAAATAACAACTCAGGATACTTTTGGATCTTTATCTGAAAAACTTTCAAAACTTACAGCCGATGTATGTACATCTTTTATTCGTGGTTCATTTATTGCGAATCAATATACATTAACCCCACAAGATGAATCGTTGGCTACATATTGCACTAAAATCCAAAAAGATGATCTATTTTTATCTGATGATTTATCACCACTTATGATTCATAATAAAATTAAAGCTTATTCTCCTCTGCCTGGGGCTTATTGCATCTTAAATGGTAAACGCATAAAAGTTTTAGATGCTTCTTTTGAAAATGATCATCTTCAATTTTTAATTGTGCAACCTGAGGGTAAAGCTGCAATGTCATATTCAGATTATTTATTAGGAAATCCAGGAGGTATTGGTATTTATGGTAACTAAGCGTATTATTCCATGTTTGGATATAGATAAGGGACGTGTTGTTAAAGGTACTAATTTTGTGAATATCCGTGATGCTGGAGATCCTGTTGAATTAGCTAAACGTTATGCTAGTGATGGTGCTGATGAACTTGTTTTTTTAGATATCACGGCATCTTCCGATAAACGAGTTATTTTGAAGGATATTGTTAAGCAAGTCGCTAAAGAAATTTTTATTCCATTCACTGTTGGCGGTGGTATCGATACCATTGAGATGATTCAAGAAATTTTAGATTTAGGGGCGGATAAGGTATCTTTAAATACGGCGGCTCTTAAAAACCCAGACTTAATACGTGAAGCCGCTACTCATTTTGGTTCACAATGTATCGTTGTTGCTGTTGATGTTAAGCGATGTATTGGTGATGATCAAGTTGAGATTCCTGCTAATTTAAAAATAAAAAATATTGAACGTACTGAGTCCACTATTTGTGAAGTTTTTTCACATGGTGGTCGTCATAATTTGGGAATTGATGCTTTGAAATGGATTAAATTATGCACATCATTGGGGGCTGGCGAAATTTTACTTACTTCAATGGATCGAGATGGTACTCAGGATGGCTATGATATTGAATTTTTGTCTTCGGTTCGATCTCAAATTTCTATTCCTGTTATCGCATCGGGTGGAGCGGGATCAGTTGAACATATTGCTTCTGCTTTATCTGTTGTTGATGCTGCTCTTGTAGCTTCTATTCTTCATTATGGAAAAAGCACGATTATGAATATTAAAAAATCTTTAAATAAATCGGGTCTTACAATTCGTTAGTTAAATATTTAAGTTGTTAATAGATGATTTTATTGATTCTTCTAAACTTGTTTTAATTTCATCTTGTTTTTTTTGAATATTTGATTTGTTTACATTGATCTGATTTTCAATCTCAATAATTTGAAAATTGGCAGAATACTCAATTTGTTCATACTGATTACTAAACTTTGCGATTTCAGTATCAATTTTATTATTATTTTCACTTTTAATTTTTTTAATTTGACGTCTTTTTATTTTATTAAAGCGTTTTATTTTTGTTGATAAAACTTCATCTTTAGCTAATTTAATTATTTGAGGAAGGTTGGTTTCTGTGTTTATTGTTAAGTTATCGATTGATCCATCTATATAAAAATTAAATTGAATATCTTTATTATTAATAAATGCTATAAGATCATTGATTGGGCTTGAATTTGGTTTTTTATTTATTAATTTATAATTTGGCTCCTTGATTATAATATTGCCACTTAAATTATTACTTAGCCCAAGATCTCCATTAAAAAAAAACATAGTATTTTGATTTTCCTTAAAGTTAAATTCAAAGTCATCCGTTTCAACAATTTTATAACTAGGTAATCTAAGTGATGTGACTCTTAAATCA
>JAYNJH010000064.1:7890-10490 GCA_038109885.1 Candidatus Margulisiibacteriota bacterium
TTGCTGTTCCATTGGCAAAAAATATTATTTTTTCATAATTTGGCTTATTCATTTGTTTGAAATAAATTTTGGACTTGTTTCGAAATTTTCGATCAAATGTTAGATTTACTCCTTTTAAATAATCATTAGACTCAGCGGTATTAATTTCAATTTTTTTTAAGAGAAATGTGGGATAGGTATCTTTACTAAATTGATATGTAATTCCTTTAAACGATTTTTTTCCAGGCGGTTTTTTTTTGTTGAAACTAACTTCTTTTAGCTTGTTTTTAATATAAATTGCTAAATTAATTGATTCATTATGATTATCATTCTTACTTTTTTCGGAATTTACAGAAAAAGAAAAGGCATTATCAATTTTTAAATTCATTGAGGCTTTAATTTCATTCACTTGACTTAATGTTTTATAGTAAAGTTCCTTTAAATTGTAAGCTTCGCTTTTAAGTAATTGTAAATTATCATTTATTTCATTTAATTTCTTTTCAGTGAATTTTAAATCATCTACGCTAGTTATTGAATTAACGCTTAAGCTATTTATTTCATATAGTGATGTGTTTGATAAATTAATAATTTTATCTTTTTTATTAACTAAAATTTCATTTGATTTATTTATAATCTGATTAATTTCAGTATGTTCTTCGTCAAACGTTAGTGTTTCTGTTAAGTTGCTGACAATTTGAGATGTTTGAAAAATATCTGGCGGCAACTTCAAAAATGAATTAAGAATCTCCTTTTGATCTTTTTTTATTTTTGCGTTTGGTTTTTTATTTCCTTCTTTATTTTCTATTCGTTCTGTTTTTTCAGATGTGTCAAAAAACTTTGTGCTATTTGAATTAATTTCGTTGATAATTAATTTTTTCTTTAAAAGTTGTTCTAGATCTATATCAATAAGTATTTGTTTTGACTTTATAATGATGTGGTCCTGATCTGGATTTGGATCTTTTAAATTGATTAATTCAATTTTAAGATTTGGGAAATAATATAAATTAACATCATCTAGTGTTACTTTTTTATTTGTGAACTTTTCTGTTTCCTGAATAATTAAATATCTAACGATGTAATCATCAAAAATAATCCAAATACCAGATGTAATAATAATAAAAATAAGAATAAATTTTAAGAATCTTTTCATTTCATATCTTCCCAATCCAACTGGGTACTTTTAAAATAGCGCCTAGCTTGCTTGCTTTTATTTTTGGTAGAATTTTTTTTCTGTAAATTTCAATTGTTTTGAAAGCAATTTTATATATAGGAATACAAAGAACTACGACAATGATGTAACCACCAAGTGAAACTGTATTGTTCCAATTTAAAAAATTTAATATTGGCATGTTGGATATTTTTTCAAATAAAGGATAAAAGCTTTTATTATTCAGTATTAAATTACCGATGTTATGGAAAATGGGATAAAGAGGTTCGATAATAAAAAGAAATAGTGGGGTTAAAAAAATAAATATGAGGAAATTTCCATTCAGAATAATAAGTAGAAAAATAATAAATGTATGAAATATTAAATTAAACGGAATAAACGTATAAATAATGGCAAATGTTAAACTTAATGCTATGTTTGAAATGGATTCATTTGAGTTTAAATAGTTTAATATTTTTTTTACAATTCTAAAGATTGTGAACATATCACAATAATATTGTTTTAAAATATCATTGTAAAGTTGTAATTAGTCAACATAACCGTATTTATAAATTCTTATATAATGATATAAAATTTTTAAAATTGCTTTTGAATCATGTAAACGACATTTTATATGAAAGTTATTAATATGGTTTTTTTCTAAAGAAACTTTGAGTCGTTGAATCTGATTTGCGACATTATTTGTTAATTCAAAAACGGCTTCTCTAACGGAAAATGATGTGTAAGCTCCAACTTCACCTAAGCTCATTGCCGCTACCCGTCTTACTTCAAAATCATCATCATATAGAACAAGATCTTTCAGTGACTGTATTGGTTTTTCCCAATACCCTTCAAGTTGAGTTCGAATGGCTCGTATTGCTTCAAGTTTTTCTTCTTTATCACCACGTTTTAAAATATCAAGTAATGGAAAAAATATTTTCTTTTTCTTTTTCCAAGCAAGACCAATTTCATAAAGAGCGTGAATTGCTTCAATTGTTACATCGTGATCCATTACCTCATGTGTTACTTTATTAATTTCGTCAATAATTTTATTGCATGTATTTTCTCTTACATGTCCAATTTTGCCCATTTCATGCAATGCTGGCTTGCAAACTGATGGTTCCATATGATCATCAACGATATGAATTAATGCATTTATGGTGCTTTCACTATATTGTGGGAATTTTGCACCAATTTTTCCTATAAGATGAATAAGTTTTTCAACTTTTTGAACATCATTATTTTCAAGCATTCGATTGAAATACTCATCAAAAGTACCATTGAATTCTGGTTTACTCTCATTATTGCAAATTGAATTTATAAATCCTTTTAATTCAACCTCATTTTGTTTGTTGGTATCTTCTGTTATTTGCTCAATTGCGTTGAGGTAATAGTCTGAAATTACCATATTACTGAATTTTGTATTGCTTGTCCCTGTTTTGTTTTGTTCCATATCGTTCCCCCTGTTATAATG
>JAYNJH010000065.1:0-10260 GCA_038109885.1 Candidatus Margulisiibacteriota bacterium
ATAATTGTCTAGCAATAAGAAAATTTGTTTTATAAGCTGATCAATACGATTGTTCATACTAGCTAATAGAAAATGAATTTTATTAACATCCAAAAGCTTATGTTCTAAGATTGCTTTTGCTGGCGGAAAAAAACTTCCTTGAATTTTATACTGATTCAGAAGTGGAAATACATTGGTTAAGTGATCCACATAACCATCATCAAAAGTTAACAAACAGGGATTCGGAGGTAATACCATTTGATGATAAATGGCATTGATACAATCTTGAATGGTTACAAAATTATAATTTTTTCTTAAAAATTCAAGTTGAGATTTGAATTCACTAGTTAATAACGCATTAATTGATGGGTAAGGTGTTTGCGCGAGCTCTCGCACATAATGGTACATAATAATTGTTATTTCTTGTTGCATTAATTGATCTGACTTGGGCGATCCGCGTCGCCATCACCCTTAAAAATTCGAACATTTTTTGTATTATTAGAATCATAATATGCACAAGAGATATCTAGATTTTTTTGAGAAAAAGGTTCAAAAAGCCCTGGCGTAACCAACCCTGGATGTTCATCACGATTGATAAAACCAGCCCCTTTAACAATATCATCTGGAATGCCGTATTGATAAAAATCAACATATTCAAGATCTCGATCTTTAATCAACCAAGAGATGAGGGGGGTTATAAATGGAAAACTATTATTTTCACCAATAAAATCCATAATTGTAAAAATTTCTCTGCCATTGGTCTTTATAGGCCTCAAAACACAAAGGCATTTAAGCTTTTTAGATTCAAAAATTGCATAGACCTGATAATCATAAATCGGATGAGTTAAATACCGGTTAATCATATAAGTCTTGGATTTTTTTGGGGTTTGATAATTGAAAATCGGACCTAAATTAAATTCATGAATTGAATTTGAGTTTAGTTTTTCAAAACTAATATTTTCAAAATCGTGATTGATCGTTAGCGTTTGCTTTAAATCGATGGATTTAGGTACCTGGGCAATTTTAAAGTGTTTCATTGTAGTTGAAAAAAACACATAATGGTTTAATTTAATAATCTGAAATTTCTGAGACTCATAAAATCGTGCGACATTAGGATTGATGGGTAGCCCAGCGATAAATGTTGGCTTGTAATGATTTAAAATTTCTTTGAAAATTCGAAGCCCAATACCAATGCCAACACCTTCCAAAACTCGCCATAGAGCAATAAAAATATGATCAGTTTTTAAGGACATGTCATAATGGTTAAGAGGAATTACCCCATGTATTCCAACAATGCGCTTGTTACTCTTTGCAACCATGTAGTGATAAGCTTTAGGTCCTTTATGTTGCCAATCAAATACGGTGGTTTCTTTAGTGAAGATATGGTTTTCATTCCAGTGTTTTTTAATAAATGCTTGAAAATCTTCTAAATCATTAAAGTCTAACAAACTAATTTTAATTTTGCTTTTCAAATCCACAGAAAGCAGTATACATTTATTTATTAAAAAACAACACATTTTCACATGAAGTAAATGAGCATGAATTTGATTGCATTTTAAAGTTTTTTTACTAGATTCATTTGCTTATTTGTATTAAAGTTTAAATAAAGGTTTTAAATGAATATTCTTGTTACTGGTGCCGACGGATTTATTGGATCACATTTGATTGAAAAACTTATCAAAGAGGGAGGTTCTATTCGTGCGTTTGTCTATTACAATTCGTTTAATTCTTGGGGGTGGTTGGATTCCTTAAAGCCAGATATTAAAAATTCCATTGATATCTTCTCAGGTGATATTCGAGATCCCAATGGTGTTAAAGAAGCCATGAGAGGTATTGATATTGTTTATCATCTAGCTGCATTGATCGGCATTCCATTTAGTTACCATTCTCCCGATTCATATGTGGATACCAACATTAAGGGGACCTTAAACGTATTGCAAGCCGCTAGAGAGTTGAATACGCAACGCATTCTGGTAACATCAACATCCGAGGTTTATGGGACAGCCATTGAAACCCCAATTAAAGAAACACATCCAAGACAGCCACAATCACCTTATTCAGCAACAAAAATTGGGGCAGATTGCATGGCAGAATCATTTTATCGTAGTTTTGATTTGCCAGTAACCATTGTTCGTCCTTTTAACACGTATGGCCCTCGTCAATCGGCGAGAGCTGTCATTCCAACGATTATTACCCAGCTTTTAGATGGGAAAGACACGATAGAGCTGGGCGCTATTAGCCCAACAAGAGATTTGGTATACGTTAAAGATACTGCGGAAGGGTTTTATCGAATAGCACAATCAGAAAAAACAATTGGGGAAGATGTTAATATTGCAACCCAAACAGATATTTCCATAGGAGACTTGGCACAATTAATTATTAATGAGATTAATCCAAAGGCAAAGATAATAACCAAAGAAGTGCGATTACGCCCTGAAAAAAGTGAGGTTAATCAATTACTGGGCTCTACCGAAAAGTGTAATCTCTTGGTTCATTGGTCCCCATCCACATCATTAATTGATGGGATAAAACAAACCATTGACTGGTTTAAGATTGATGCAAATCGAGCATCTTATAAATCCCACATCTACAATGTCTAATTTCTCTGATCAGTGTAAGGTGGTTATTGATTTTATTAAAGAACAATTTCCAAATAAAGATTTTATCCCATTGCATGAGCCATCATTTAGTGGCAATGAGAAAAAGTATGTGTTGGATTGCATTGACTCGACGTTTGTTTCATCTGTAGGAAAGTATGTTGATCAATTTGAGGACATGGTGGCACACTACACGGGTGCAAAGCATGCCATAGCGACCGTTAATGGTACGGCCGCCTTACACATTGCCTTATTACTTGCAGGCGTTAAAGAAAACTCAGAAGTAATTACTCAACCATTAACGTTTGTTGCAACGTGCAATGCTATTCAATATTGCGGTGCAAAGCCAGTTTTTGTGGATGTCTCCAAACGTACCCTAGGGTTATGCCCAGAGCAGTTATTAGAGTTTTTGAAAAATAAGACCAGGCAATCAGCCAATGGGTTAATTAATACAAAATCTGGACGAGTCATTAGTGCTTGTGTTCCCATGCATACATTTGGCCATCCTGCTCAGATAGATGAAATAGTAAGTATCTGTTCTCAATTCAATCTGCCCATAGTTGAGGATGCCGCAGAATCTTTGGGTAGTTTGTATAAAGGTCAACATACGGGAACCTTTGGTTTATTGGGAACCTTGAGCTTTAATGGCAATAAAACAATCACCACGGGTGGTGGTGGAATGATATTGACCAATAATGATGAATTGGCAAAGCAAGCCAAACATATAACAACAACAGCAAAAGTTCCTCATAAGTGGGCCTATATTCATGATGAATTGGGCTATAATTATCGGTTGCCAAACATTAATGCCGCATTAGGGTGTGCTCAAATGGAGCAATTGAACCAAATTATTGACGCAAAACGACAGCTTGCAGAAAAATATAAACTGTTTTTCAAAAATATGGGTATTTCATTTATTGAACAGCCTGAAGGTGCAATTTCAAATTATTGGCTAAATACCATTCAATTTAAAAATAAAGAAGAACGTGATACATTTTTAACCATGTCAAATGACCAGAACGTGATGACACGACCCTGTTGGGAGTTAATGAATCATTTGGAATACTTGAAACCTGAATCAATATCTCACCTTGAAAATGCAGAATTGTTTTCAAATACATTGGTAAATATTGCGAGTTCTGTAAGATGAAAAAAAAAATAATATTAATTGGTGGAGGAGGGCATTGCTGCTCAGTTATTGATGTTATAAAGTCTACCAATCAATATGAAATTATTGGAATTATTGACCCAAAAATAGATGAAGATCAACATGATTACAATTATTTAGGTGATGACAGTCAAATTTTGAATTGCAAATCTAACGATGTTGAATTCTTAATAACAATTGGAAAGATTGGGCCAAATAACCGTCGGGTTGAGTTATATGAGTTTTTGAAAAATAATAATTGTAAATTAGCAAAAGTTATTTCACCATTCGCCTATGTATCAAGAAGTGCACGTATTGGCGAGGGAAGTATAGTCATGCATCATGCGCTTGTAAATTCAAATGTTAAAATAGGAAACAATTGTATTTTAAATACGAAATCTTTAGTAGAGCATGATTCAATTATTGGTCATCATTCTCATATTTCAACCGCATCTGTTGTAAATGGCGGGGTTGAACTTGGAACAGATGTTTTTTTAGGCAGTCACTCAACAATTAACTTAAATGTTAAAATTTGCGATGAAGTTTCAATTGCATCCAACAGTTTAGTAACGAAATCAATTAAGCAACATGGAATTTATAAGGGGGTTCCTGTTAATGGATAGTCCTTCTGTATTTATTATTGCCGAAGCCGGTGTTAACCATAACGGAGATTTAGCACTAGCTAAAACACTGATTGATGCTGCAAAAATGGCAGGTGTTGATGCAGTTAAGTTTCAAACCTTTAAAGCTCAAACATTGGCATCAGAGAACGCCCAAAAAGCAGGTTATCAAAAGAAGAATACCTCATCTTCTGAAACCCAATATGATATGCTCAAAAAGTTGGAATTAAGCCATGATATGCATATCGAGTTAATAAATTACTGCAAAGAAAAAAATATTTTATTTTTATCCTCACCATTTGATTGTGACAGTATTGATGATCTTGAAAGCATAAACATGCCAATCTTCAAAATTCCATCAGGCGAAATTACCCATGTCCCGTATTTAAGGAAAATTGGTGCTTTAAATAAACCAACCATACTTTCTACAGGTATGTGTAACTTAGATGATATTGAATTTGGGATGAATATTTTACTAAATGCAGGTTTAGATAAAACAAATTTATCATTACTACATTGCACCACAGAGTACCCATGCCCTTTTGAGGATGTAAATTTAAATGCAATGAAGACCATTCGAGATCACTTTGAGTTACCTGTTGGATATTCAGATCATACTGAAGGAATTGAAATTTCTTTGGCGGCAGTGGCTATGGGGGCTACGATTATTGAAAAGCATTTTACGATGGATAAATCTATGCCTGGGCCTGATCATAAAGCGTCACTAGACCCTGATGAATTAAGGGCCCTAGTAAAGGGAATTCGAAATATCGAATTGGCCATGGGAAATGGTAAAAAAGTACCCTCGGTATCTGAGATAAAAAATATTCCAATTGCTAGAAAAAGTATCGTGGCCAAAAGAAAAATAGAAAAAGGCGATGCTTTTACTGAAGAAAATTTAATTTGTAAGCGACCAGGCCATGGTGTTAGTCCAACCGATTGGGATGATGTAATCGGAAAATTTGCTTCAAAATCATATGAAGTAGATGAATTAATTGTTAATATTTAGGTTATGAATAGGAAGAAAGTTTGCATTGTAACGGGTACTCGAGCTGAGTATGGATTACTGAAGCCATTAATTCAAAAAGTTAAAAACGATCAGGATTTTTTGCTCCAACTGGTTGTTACAGGGATGCACTTATCAACTGAATTTGGGTTAACTTTTAATGAAATTCAGAAAGATGGGTTTCAAATTGATGAAAAGATTGAAATTTTACTCTCATCAGATTCAGCTGTTGCCGTATCAAAGGCCATGGGGTTAGCTCAAATTTCATTTTCAGAGATGTTTAATAGAACGTTACCTGATATGGTAATCATTTTAGGGGATCGTTTTGAAATGTTAGCAATTGCAATTGCCGCACGAATTGCAAATATTCCAATCATCCATCTTCATGGTGGGGAATTAACTTTAGGTGCATATGATGATGCGTTTCGACATTCAATTACAAAATTAAGTACGTTGCATTTCACATCCACTGAAAAATATAAAAATCGAGTCATTCAAATGGGTGAGCCTCCCAAGCAGGTATTTAATGTCGGCGCTTTGGGTGTAGAAAGCATTCATAATTTAACACTATTAACCAAAACAGAACTAGAAAATAAACTGAAGTTTAAATTCCTAGGCAAAAATATATTGGTTACCTATCATCCTGAAACAGACAGAAATCATAGTGTTGAAAAACAATTTAATGAAATTTTAAATGCTTTAAAATATTTTGATGATGTACGAATTATTTTTACCAAAGCCAATGCTGATAACGGTGGGCGAACGATTAATAGAATGATTGATGAGCATGTGAAAAAAAATAGCCATGCCGTTTGTTTTACCTCGCTTGGTCAGTTGAATTATTTAAGTTGCTTACAATATGTTGATGTTGTTTTAGGGAATAGCTCAAGTGGCATTATTGAAGTTCCGTCATTTAATATACCAACCATTAATGTAGGGGATCGTCAAAAGGGAAGAGTTCGGGCGAGTCAAACAATAGATGTTACATTGAATGATGGCGAAATTAGAAGCGCTTTAAATGAGGCATTCTTGTCAAAATCAAAAAATGAAATTGTGACAAATTTAAATCCCTATTATCAAGAAAATACAGCTCAGAAAATAGTGGAAATTTTAAAGAAGACAAATTTGGATGATTTAAGTCAAAAATTATTTTATGATATAGTCCATGAAGATCAGTAATCTCATTAGGCCAAATAATAGCATTGTTGATGCACTTAAGCGTTTGGATGAGAGCGCATTGAAACTATTGGTTGTTGTTGATGAACACAATAAGTTATTAGGAACATGTTCTGACGGCGATATACGTCGACTTCTACTAAAGGGGAATGCGTTAGATTCTTCCATTGAGTTTGGTTATTTTAAAAATTCAAAATTTATAAGGGATTCAGAGTTCTCCGAGAAAAAAGCATTTGAAATTTGTAATAAGTATCATATTTTAGGTCTGCCTGTGGTAGATAGTAATTTAATTGTAAAGGGATTTTATAGTCTCAATAGAGGAGTGGCTAGCCAAACTCAGCAAAAGATTGTTCTAAGTCAGTTGCCAGTTATTATTATGGGTGGGGGAAAAGGTACTCGGTTAAAGCCGATTTCTGATGTGTTTCCAAAGCCATTAATTCCAATTAAAGGTAAACCAATGGTTAACCATGTGATTGACTATTTTAAATCATATGGACTTAATGACTTTTATTTGACATTGAACTATAAAGCAGACCTTATAAAGGCCTATTTCAGTAGTGAAGAAAATAACAACAATATAACATTCATAGAAGAGCCAACATTTATGGGGACCGCTGGTAGTTTATCGTTACTCAAAGAATATTTGAATGGAGATTTTATAATTTCCAATTGCGATTGTTTGGTAAAAATTGATATTCAAGATGCAATTAGACAGCATAAAGAAAATAGTACTGATTTAACCGTCATAACATCGATTCAAAATCATCAAGTCCCTTATGGTGTGATTGAATATGAAAATGGTGGACGTATTACAAAAATAGATGAAAAACCGATGTTGAGTTTTCCCATGAATACGGGAGTGTACATTGCAAATAGTTCAGTTTTAGAATTCATAAAACAAGATGGTTTATTTCATATGACTGACTTGATTGATGTATTAATTGAGAACAATAAAAAAGTTTCGTGTTATTTTATTTCTGAAAAAGAATTTATTGATTTTGGGCAATGGGATGAATATAAAAAGTCGATTGATCTTATAAAATGAAGATTAAAAGACTCGCAGTTATCGGATTTGGTAGTATTGGCAAAAGACATTGTCAGGCAATTAAAGAAAGCTATCCTAACATTGACATCGTTCTTGTCAGAAGAGAGACGAAAGATTTAGGGGATTTTGAAGGAAATGTATTTGCTACCGTTAATTCTATAGATGATGCCTTAAAACTTGATATTCAAGCAGCGATTATTGCGACCCCAGCATCTCTTCATCTGAAACAAGCAATGAAGTTGGCATCGAATGGAATACATTTATTAATTGAAAAACCAATATCTATCAATTTATTAAATCAACAAAAATTAGATGCCATCCTTAAGAAACAGAAAATAATATGTAAAGTTGGTTATGTTTTAAGATTTGATCCTAATTTGAATTTCTTTAGAGATTTTTTAGACAATAAAAATATTGGGGAAATATTACATGTAAAGATTGAATCGAGTTCTTATTTGCCAAATTGGCGTCCAGATCAAAATTATAAATCTTCAGTAAGTGCAAAAAAAGAGTTGGGGGGAGGTGTGCTATTAGAGCTAAGTCATGAACTCGATTATTTTATTTGGCTTTTTGGGTTCCCCAAAAAAATAAGTAGTTTGATCTATAATACAAACGAATTGGGTGTTGATGTTGAAGATCAGGCATCCATCTTATTAGAGTCAAAAGATGGGTTTTCAGCTTCTATAGATTTGAATTTTAGTAGTCAGCATATGAGTCGGTTTTGCGAAGTGATTACAACAACAGGTAAATTAAGGCTTGATTTTGTTGATCAAAAGGTTACCTGGCAATTAGGAAATAATGAGCCCCAAATTTTTCAACATAAATATGAACGCGATGAAATATTTCAAAGACAAATTAGCGACTTTATTTCAGCTATTCAGACCAATAATATCGAATCTAATTCGTATTCAGACGGAATATCAGTATTGCAATTTGTAGAAAAAATTTACGAAAACAAAATGAATGGTTAAAATTTAATTATGATAAGGCATGCATTTATTTTTGCAAGGGGAGGATCAAAGGGGCTGCCTAAAAAAAATATCAAAGAATTAAGTGGGAAGCCTTTAATAGCGTATTCAATTGAAATGGCCAAATCACATGATTTAATTGATAAAGTTTTTGTTTCAACCGATGATAGCGAAATCAAAAGCGTTTCTCAGAAATATGGGGCTGAGATAATTGATCGACCAATGAATTTGGCAACGGATACAGCTGGTGAATTCTTATCTTGGAAGCATGCGGTTGAATACTTATTAAAACGGAATGATAAATTTGATATGTTTATTTCATTACCAGCAACGGCCCCGCTTAGAAATGCCCAAGACATTACAAATGGGATTGATAAATTTGATGATGAAACCGATTTTGTAATTAGCATGACGGCAGCAAATCGAAACCCTTTTTTTAATATGGTAAAACAATGTGATGACCATATTGATTTAATTTTTTCTGGAGATAAGGCCATAACACGACGTCAAGACGCCCCCGCTGTTTTTGATTTAACAACCGTTATTGCGGTATCATCCCCCTTAAAAATCCTACAATATGATTCAATTTTTCAGGGCAAGGTTAAAGGGGTTGAGGTGCCAAAAGAACGAGCAATAGATATAGATGATGAAATGGACTTTTTATTTGCCGAATATTTATTGGAAGGATACAAAAATGCTAAAAGATAAGGTGATCATTATTACTGGAGGATGTGGGTTATTAGGTCAAGAGGTTGCTAGAGCCGCGTGTTCTCAAGGGGCTAATGTGATTATTGGGGATGTTGATAATGAAACGGGTTGCCAGCTGGAAAAAAGTTTGGGGACATCCTTAACTTTTTTTGAGTTAGATACAACATGTGATAATTCAATCAAACGGTTTATTCGTAATGTTGATGAGAAGTTTTCCAAAATTGATGGCGCTATTCATTCTGCATATCCAAGATCCAGTGCTTGGGGAACATCATTTGAAAATCTTAAGCCAGAATTTCTTAAGGAAGATTTGTTTAATCAGTTGGGGGGGGCCATATTATTTTCACAACAAATATTAAAGTATTTTCAAACTCAGAAAAATGGTGTGCTTATTCATATTTCCTCTATTCAAGGGGTGATGGCACCGAAGTTTAATCATTATATTGGAACAGAAATGAGTAGCCCAATTGAATATAGTGCAATTAAAGCGGGGGTTTTAAATATGGTCAGGTATCTATCGAAATATTACAAGGGGTACAATATTCGAGTTAATGCAATTAGTTTGGGAGGGATTTTAGATAATCAACCTCAATCTTTTCTTAAAAATTATAGATTAGATTGCAATAATAAAGGGATGTTAGACCCCATCGATATTGTTGGAACAGCCCTTTTTTTATTATCTGATATGAGTGAGTATATAAATGGTCAGAATCTAATTGTTGACGATGGCTGGACGCTATAAAATTTAATGTGAATACATAAAATGAAAATTATTGTTTTAGCAAATGCCCCGCATCGAATTCAAGCCCAGACAGACCTTTGTCAAAGTTTAGTCAAAATGGATGCTAAGTTGGATTTTTATTTTATCTTGCCTTCAATTAATGATCGTATGAAATATGAAAAAGAATTAGCGCCATTTAAAACCATAATTTTTGACAATAATAAACATGAAAATGAACCATTAAAACGCAAGAAAAAAGGATTAAAAGATTATATTAAGCCGTGGCTTAGGTG
>JAYNJH010000066.1:0-10155 GCA_038109885.1 Candidatus Margulisiibacteriota bacterium
ATCTTAAATGACATATCCCATTTTTTTAATCAGGAAAATGTGACAGAAATTATAACAGGTTGCAATACAACAGTAAGTATTTTTAAAAATGAATTACCATCAATTTTTCATCGGCCTGTACAATCTTTATTTGATAATACTAGGCAATATTACAAAGAAAACAACTACACTATCCTTTCAACTGAAAATTCATCAAAAAATCAGCTATTTACCCACTTCCTTTCAAATAAAAATGTGATAACAGAAGAAATTGCATGCGAAAATTTAGCTTACCTAATTGAAACAAACCAAATAGTAAATGCAAAAGAACTATTAATTAAAAAAGCAAGACAAGCATCACACAAAAATATCATTCTAGGTTGCACTCATTACCCACTCATATTAGATGAAGTTTTACCTGAGCTACCCGAAGTCAATTGGATAAACCCAGCTAAATTCCTTTCACGAAACACCACAACTAATAATGTAAATAAACCTCAAATCACATTTTATACATCTGGAAGTGAATCACGCTTTCAACAACAAATTAACCAATACCTTAAACTAAGCCAATACAAATTAAATGGAAAAAGGCACAACGTCCCTAGTCTAGTTTCCAATCCATCTCTTGTTTAATAAATTCAAATAATTCTTCGGGAGTAAACGGTTTTTCTATAATAGCTTTCAAGTATTTTTTATCTTTATCAGAAATTTTAGATGGAACACCGGTAACAGCAATAACAGGAATGTGAGAAAACACATTTGTTTTTAAATGATTTAGCGTTGTTGAAAAGTCATCCCCTTTTAAGTGGACATCGAGTAAAATAAGGTCAAATTTGGATGATTCTAAGTATGTATAAGCATCACGAGAATTAGATGCTGTCTGAATATTAAACCCCTGTTTTGCTAAATAATGAGAGAAAATATCAAGAATAAAGGGTTCATCATCGACAATTAATATATCATAAAAATTGTCTTCAGTTTTATCTTTAATCATAGAGTTTTAAATGATCTAATTATTTTCTAGCTTTCATGCGTTTACCATATTTCTTATATTTATGTTTACGCATTTTTTTTCTTCTTTTTTTAATTAAACTACCCAATGATTAACCTCCAATTTATTCAATATATGAATAAACTTAATTATATACTGATATACAAGTGTTTCAAATAGTTATGAAGATGTCAATTGACATAAACGACAAATTTTTTGATAGTCCCAAACTTTATCACAAGTTTGACATAAAATAGCCCCAGATGATTTTTTATGATCAATATTTACACGTATTCGATCTTCAATATGATCAGGTAAGTCAATTGATTCTTTTTTAATTTGCGAAATAGTAGAAGCATTGAATACAGGTTTAATTGAAACCAGTTTTAATTTTATTTTTTTCTGGTGAAATAACTGATGAATTTTATCTAAAATTGTTGATTTAAAATAATCAATCTCATTCATCCACATGGGATTACTACAACCAACAATAAGTTCGTTTCGATAAATATTTATAGGCTGAATTTGATCGGATAAATCATTCACAATTCCCTGCCAATTGGATTGAATCACTTGCAATGAATGAGAATACATTAAATGATGTTTATACTTTTTAGATAGTAGCGACATTAGATTTTGCATATTAGTCCATCATTAATAGCATATAAACTTGAATTTTTTAACGATGTTATTTCATCTTTTTGAGTTGAAGTGTAAATAACATAAAATGAATTTGGAATTTGAGAAATTAATTCGGATTTCAAATCCTTATAAATTTCAGAAAACGGCTCATCCAATAATAGAAGCATCGGTAGTTGAGTTTTATCCTGCATAATCAAAGATTGTGACAATTGAAAAAAATAAGCAACCGTACGACAAACCCCTCTTGAATAAAACTCTTTAATCACCCGTTCATTGCCAATAAAAATAAAATCATCACGATGTGGTCCATATAATGACATGCGACTTAATGACTCTTTTGATAAATTTTCATTTAAAAAATCCAGAACCTGATCTGCTTGTGTCAAAAATTGAGTTTTTGACTGATATTTGATTTCTAAAGACTGTAATGGAAACTTGATCCTATTAAAAAACTCATTGATACGTGTCTCAACCTCTCTTAAATAAAGAATTCTTTCCTTTTGAATCTCAATTATTAAAGGTGCAAGTAATTTGTTTATATTTCGAATCAACGCGGTATCTTGGTTCATCTTAAAAAGTTTATTTTTCTGTAATATTAATCGTTTATATGTTGCCAAATTCTTCCGATAAGATAATGAAAATTGAGATAAACTTTGATCAAGTTCTTTTCGGCGAAACGAGGGTTGTGATGTTATAAAAAACAAACTATCCGATGATATATAATTAACTCTAAATAATGACTGGATATCTGTTTTACGACGAACAACTTGGTTATTTAAAGTAATATATTTCTTACCTAAAGAATCTATTTTTAAGTAATAATTTAAACTTCGATTTAGATGATTCAATTTAATGCCAATTAGAGAAATATCCTGTTCAAATGGAACCACATTGGCCAAATTCTTTGTCGTAAATGAATTTAAATTACCTAAAACATAACATGCTTCAAGCAGTGATGTTTTACCAACATTATTTTTTGAAATAATTGAAATAAATGGGTCTTTTTCAAACGAGAATAAGTTCTCTTTCAAACAACGAAAAGACTTAATCCATATCGAATGAATCATTCAAATTAAGACGCAGTTGAAACGGTTTCTTCGGTCGCGGGTGGCGTTGAATTTTCCGCTGAACTAGCTTCAGCTGATGCATAGTCGCTCATCCGAATTGGCATAAGAATATGCGTATAAGTCGCTTCACCAACAGGTTTAATAACACATGGACTTAACTCACTATTAATTTCAAAAATAATATCTTGTTGTTCAATAATTTTTAACGCTTCTTGCATTAGCTTTATATTAAATGAAATAGATATGTCACGCTCACCAATATGGCGCGAAATCTGAACTTGTTCAACATAATCACCCAACTTTGCATTTGAGGCTGAAATAGTTAAGCCAGATTCACCAAAATTAAATTTGGCAACAAAATTTGAATGCGATGCAATAATATTTGCACGATCAGCTGCATTTAAAAGTAGCTGTCTAGAAATCTGATATTCAAATAATGTATTTTTGGGTATAACTTGCTTATAATCAGGAAAACGTCCATTAATTAGTCTAGAAACAATCAATGAAGTTCCAACTTGAAATGAGATTTGTCGTTCTGATAAATTAATTTTGATTTGCTCTGACTTAACAGAAACTAAGATTTTGGAAAGCTCACTCATGGTCTTATACGGGACAATACAAGAGAATTCAGGTAATGCTGTCTCAAATGATGCATATTTTAAAGATAATCGAAAACCATCTGTTGAAATAAAATCGCAACGATTATCTTTTGATTCAATCTTAATCCCATTTAAAAATTGCTTTGTCTCATCATATGAAACTGAAAAAATAGTATGTTTAATTAAATTCAATAAAACTGAAGACTATAATTCAAACTGAACATCTCGCTCAACTTGAGGAAACTGGGGATATTCATCAAAAGAAATTCCAAAAATATCGAAATCAATTGCATCTGCTTTAATATTGCATTTAAACATATCATTTAAATCAAATTCGATTGTTTGTGAATTTAACTTTGAAATAATATCACTCAAAGTACTTGATTTTAATAAAACACCTTTAGCCCCACCTGAATCAAGAACATTAACATTTAATCGATATTCAATTCCCAATTCAAGGTCATTCCCTCTTAAGACAATTTGGTTACCATCTAGTTTTAAATATATATTTTCCAATACAGGTAATGTGGTCCGATTCGATATGGCTTTACATACTGTATTTATTCCTAAAGTTAAGTCTGATCGATCAACGTTAAATTTCATATTAAGATCTCCTATAAGTATTCTATATATTATATATATATTATTATACTGTAGTAATAATAGTAGACTTTAAAACCGGAAAAGTCCAGAAAATGAGTCCAATTCCTTTAATTTTATATGTTTATAATTTGTGAAATATTTGTGGATAACACGCTTGGTTATCCACATTGTTTTTTATCAACATTTTATTAACATTGGATTCACAATTTTATTCACAATGTTTTTGTATTTCAATCTTTAATTCATCCACAATGGTTTTAACATCGTTTTCTGTTAATAGTTTTTGCTTAATTTTATCAATAGCATGCATTACAGTTGAGTGATCGCGATTCCCAAAATTCTCTCCAATCTTTAGTAATGAAATATTTGTAACTTCACGACAAAGATACATCGCAATTTGGCGTGCAATAGAAATTTCTTTGGTTCGAGACTTTGATGCTAATTCGTCAATAGATATATTCAGTTTTCCAGATACAATTCGTTTAATTTGTGGGATTGTTAATGGTTTTTTATTTTGTTCGTTAATTAAGTCTTTAATTATTTTACTTGCAG
The DNA here is from genome assembly GCA_038109885.1 of Candidatus Margulisiibacteriota bacterium. Lineage (GTDB taxonomy): Bacteria > Margulisbacteria > Marinamargulisbacteria > UBA817 > UBA817 > UBA817. The sequence goes on from JAYNJH010000066.1 coordinate 4,437, forward strand.
CATTTATGTCAATTTTTGAATCCAATAGGTTTGCATACGCTGTTATACGATTTAGTGCTCCTTCAAGCTCCCGCACATTATTTGGGAATTGAGTTGCAACATAATTTAAAACTTCATTAGATAGATCTGTGTTATTTTGATCCAATTTTGTTCGTAATATTGCGATTCGGGTCTCCAATTCTGGTGGTTGAATATCTGCAGTGAGGCCCCAACTGAAACGTGTTTTTAATCGATCCTGAAGCGTTGGAATATCATTTGGTGGACAATCAGATGTAATAACAATTTGTTTATTTTGACCGTGAAGCTCATTAAATGTATGAAAAAACTCCTCTTGAGTCGATTCTTTTCCTGCTAAAAATTGAATATCATCGATTAATAAAACATCAATGCTGCGGTATCTATTTTTAAATTCACTTGTTGAGCGATTTCTAAGTGAGTTAATTAAATCATTTGTAAATTTTTCCGAAGTAACTAGACATACATTTAAATTCATCGCTGATATCTCATTTGCTATTGCATGAAGGAGGTGAGTTTTTCCAATACCTACGGAACCATATAGAAAGAGTGGGTTGTATGCATTTGCAGGTCGCTTAGCAACAGCTTCTGCAGCAGCAAATGCAAAACGATTATTATTTCCAACAATGAATTTATCAAAGGTAAATAATGAATTAAATTTTGAAGGCTTCGGGTTTTGTGCAACGTTAAATAATTCCAGTTGATTATTATCAGTAGTGTCCAAATCTTCAATGACTTCAATTTGTGTTATTTTATTGACATATGATCGTATTATATTTAAGCATTTAGTTTCAATCCATTGCTTCATATAAGCATCATTTACAATTAACTTTATGGCATCTGGGCCATCTTCAACTTCAATTGAGTTTTTAAAGATTTGTAGATTGGGTTCACTTAGGTCATTTTTTAGTTCTTCAATTAGACTATCTTTAGTTATCTTCATAGTTGTCCACAAATTTTCCTTATTGATTTACACTCAAATCTAACTTTTTCCACAAAGTTATCCACAACGCTTAGCAATGACATATACACTGGGCCCAATTTTAAAATCCTTTATAATTTTATTTAGAAAAAGCTCCATGTTTACTAATGCATTTGCAGGGATTATTTTTTTCAATATCTTGATTCGAAATAGCCCTACTTGTCTGTAACCCATAATATTAAACCCTGATTGATTTAGTTTTTCAATAATATAATTGGGATCATAATTATAAAATGTTTCGGATAGTTGTCTCATCGCTTGTCTTTTTGAAAATGGCTGTTTTAATTTATTTTTTAGATGATATAGGTTTGGAACATCCAAAATTAATATTCCATTTTCATTAAGGCAACTATGGTATTGATTAAATAATTTCTCAATGTCATTTAAATGATGAAGTGTTCGTATTGATATGATGGCATCGACATTTTTATTTATCTTTAAATCGTAAAGCGATTGTTCATAAAATTGATATTTTTTATTATGATTTAACCAACCCTTTGCTTGCGTTAATAGGTTTTTTGCGTAGTCTACCATATGGCATTCTTTAAATAGGTTTTGATAGGATGGCGCCATGCGTCCAAAACCACACCCAGCATCTAGAATCGATTCAAACGAGTGACAATATGTTTTTAGAATTTGTTTTACTATTTTTATTTCTAAAGTATGTTCATACTTACGATTCGCTTTTGACCAGAATTCTGTTTTATAGTCATAATCCGAATAATCGCAAATTTTGAGTTCAGACATAATTTTAAATTATCACTATTTGATTTGTTTAGGAAGAGCTTTTCGTCTTCTTCTTTATTTTTCTTTTTTGTTTCACGTGAAACAGTCATATTTCAATCTATTTGTATTCAGAATACTCATATATTTGTCTTTTATTATATTTATGTTTAATATACGACTCATGAAACTTGCATTTGATGTTATTGTTGTTGGCTGCGGGCATGCTGGAGCTGAAGCGGTTTTAGCCGCTGCTAGAAAAGGCGCAACATGCGCTGTTTTTTGTATGGATTTTAATAAAGCCGCAAGTATGCCTTGTAATCCTTCGATTGGTGGATCTGCTAAAGGGCAAATTGTTGGTGAGATCGATGCTTTGGGTGGAATTATGGGAGAGGCTGCGGATAATACTTATCTTCAAATTAAATATTTGAATCGTTCTCGTGGGCCTGCGGTGCAAGCTCTTCGGACTCAAAATGATAAATATGAGTACCCTAAGTATGTTCAAAATAAAATTAAATCACAGGAAAATATTTCTATTATCGAGGAAGAGGTTCATGACTTAGTTGTTAGTAATGACAAAATTACTGGCGTTAGTACATGTTCTGGAATTTTTTATGCCGCTAAGTCGGTCGTTATTACAACTGGAACTTATCTAAAGGGGGTAACACATATTGGATTAACTAATAAGGAAGAGGGGCGAATGGGTGAATCCCCATCAAACTCATTATCTGATTCTTTAAAGTTAATTGGTTTTCGTATGGGGCGTCTTAAAACCGGAACTCCGCCACGTGTTTGTGCTAAATCTTTAAATTTTGATAAGTTATTACCTCAACCAGGAGAATCTGATTTTTTGCATTTCTCATTTAAAACAAAAGACACTGGTCGTCAGCATAATCAAATCAATTGTTACTTAACACATACAACAGAGGATTCTCATAACATAATTCGTGATGGGTTAGATGAATCACCGATGTATTCTGGGGTCATTGAGGGGGTTGGTCCGCGTTACTGTCCATCTATTGAAGATAAGGTGGTTCGATTTTCTGAAAAATCATCCCATCATTTATTTATCGAACCCGAAAGTCTCTCTACCTCCGAAATATATATTCAAGGGTTTAATACATCTCTTCCTGAACACACCCAAAGAAAAATTTTGGATACTATTCCAGGTCTCGAATCGTCAGTTATTCTTAAACCAGGATATGCGGTAGAGTATGATTTTATTTATCCTAACCAATTATATCCAACGCTTGAGGCACGCTTGGTATCCGGTCTTTTTTTCGCTGGTCAAATTAATGGAACAACAGGTTATGAAGAAGCAGCTGCCCAAGGGGTAAATGCTGGAATGAATTCAGCGAATTTTGCTAAAGGCATGGAGCTTCAAATTGTTTCACGTGAAACATCTTATATTGGAACGTTAATCGATGACTTAACCTCAAAGAATGTTATAAATGAGCCTTATCGTATGATGACAGCTCGTTCGGAATATCGTCTTTTATTTCGTCAGGACAATGCAATTTTTAGATTATCTGAATTTGCATACAAACAAAACTTATTAAACGAGTCAGAGATTAATTTAATTCGTTCACTTAGATCACAGCGTGATTCTTGCATTAAGTTCTGTAAAAAGAATTCGATTAGTTTTGATCTAATGGAGCGTTATAATCTTGATAAATCGCCTTATTTTGATGTTATTAAACGGCCAGAGGTTCAAATTTCTGATATAGTTATAGCGCTTTCTGATCATTTTGATAAAGAGGCGATTGAACGTGCCATAATTGAAATACGCTATGAAGGATACATAAAGCGACAAGAAAGACAGGTTGAGAAATTATTTAAAATGAATAATACGATTTTATCTGATACTTTAGATTATTCTAAAATGACGGGGTTAAGAACTGAGAGTCGTGATAAATTGTTAAAATTCAAACCAAAAACACTCTTAGAGGCAAAAAAAATTGCTGGAATTAATCCGGCGGATTTAATGATTGTTTTATCTCATGTTCGGTAACAAAAAGCTTCAGCAATATGTAACTTTGTTAAAGGAATATAATGAGTTAATAAATATTTATTCTAAGAAAAGTTATGATGCCTTGGAAGATCATATATTGGATTCAAAATATTTAGCGACTCTAATTGATCATAATGGAACTCATGTTGATTTAGGCTCCGGCTCTGGCTTACCTGGTGTAATTTTGGCTATATTTTCGTCAGCGAATATTATCTGTGTTGAATCAAAAGAAAAGAAAAGAACCTTCTTAAATTATGTTAAAGAGGCGCTAGATTTAAATAATTTACATGTATTTGATGGAGATGTTCAATTATTTGCAAAATGTTATTCAGGGCTTAAAATAGAATCTCTTTCAGCCAAAGCATTTGCTAAGCCACCAAAGTTATTAAATTATTTAAGTTTATTTCATCCCCATCAAGTACAAAAAGGGGCAAGCTGTTGGGTGCCAATTTCAAATCGTCAAGTTGAGGTGCTTAGAGAGTTTGATGAAATTGTTAATATTGGTGATTTAAAGCAATTTTATTACTTTAAGATTCAGATGGGTCGATTTCGATCGTACAAAGCTGATCTAAGAATGAAATATAATCTTTAAATCGATCATAACTTACGCTAATTGTTAATTGATTTTTTCGATGGTTAATTTGAACACTTGTATGAAGCTTTTCCGATAATTTTTCCACATAATTATCAAATAATTGTAATTGTTTTGGTTTTGATTTTTTTTGTTTATAACTTTTTACTAACTTTTCAGCTTGCCTAACGGTAAGTTTTTTATCTAGAATTTCATTTGCGATAAAAATACATTTTTCTTGATCATGACTAAATTCAATTAATGTACGAGCAAGCCCTTCACTTAAGCTCCCATTTAGAAGCATATCTTGAACCTCATTGGGCAGCTTTAATAGTCTTAAAATATTAGCGATGCTAGATCGTGATCTTGAAAAAAGATTCGCTAAGGATTCTTGGGTGTAAGAAAATTCATCGATCAATTGCTTTAATGACTTTGCAACCTCAATAACAGTTAAATTTTCACGATCAATATTTTCAACTAGCGCGATTTCACAAGACTCTTTGTCGGTGATGTCTTTAATAATTGCTGGTACAGTTTGAAAATGATTGATCTTGCAAGCCTCTAAACGACGCTCACCAACGACCAATTCAAAATAGTCATTAATTCGTCGAACTAATATTGGTTGAGTAAGCCCATGCTGTTTTATAGAGTTAGCAAGTTCATTAAGTAATGTTTCATCAAAATATTTGCGAGGTTGGTAACGATTTGGTTGAATGAGCTCAATAGGTATTTGCTCAATCGAAAGTTGAGTTTTGGGAATTACGTTTGGAATCAGAGCATCAAGCCCCTTGCCTAATCGGCGTTGTTGTATTGACACGTTTAATAACCTCCTTAGTTAAATGGTAATAAGCAATTGATCCCGATGATTTAGGTTCATATAGGGCAATTGGTAAGCCAAAACTGGGCGCTTCGGCAAGACGGATATTCCTTGGAATAATGGTTTCGAATATCAAATCTTGAAAATGATCTTTAGCATTTTTAACTACCTGACGATTTAATGATGTTCGTCGATCAAACATGGTTAAAACAATTCCTAATATCTCAAGGTTAGGATTTAACCGATCTTTAATTAATTGCACGGTATTTAATAGCTTTGCTAAACCCTCCAATGCAAAATACTCACATTGAACAGGTATTATTAATTGATTCGTGAAAGAAAAGGCATTTAGAGTTAGTAGGCTCAAAGAGGGCGGGCAATCAATTATAATATAATCATAGGACTCAATAATATTATGCAGCCGTTGTTTTAAAATTGTTTCACGTGAAACAGTGGTTGAAAGCTCTACTTCAGCACCAGCCAAGTGAGGAGATGAGGGCAATAAGTGTAAATTTTCAAATGCTGTTGGATAAATACAATCTTCTACTTTTTCATCATTTGAAATAACGTCATAAATTGAATGGTTGACTTGGTCTATGT
>JAYNJH010000067.1:0-1729 GCA_038109885.1 Candidatus Margulisiibacteriota bacterium
TAAATACACTAGAAACATGCTCTTCCGGTAACAAGTCAATATCAATAGATATATCACGAATCTCATCGGTTTTACGACCATCTGGACGAACCTTTTGTTCAATAATTGACTGACGAATTTGTTTCTTTTTGATTCCTTGAAATACAGCGCTAACAACTGCATTTTGATCATCATCTTCATCAGAACCAAACTCAGCAATGACATCATCAGACAACTGCTTTAAAAAATCATCCACTTGCTGTTTGTTGCCATCTTTTAAATTATCAGAAATTTTTGAACCCAAGAAATCATTAATCTTAGTCTCAAGCTCTGTATGTAATTCAGGTGCAGGCACAACATATTTTGTTGGGTTTACTTTGGCCGCTAACTCTTCTTGTAAACGAATGGTTTCTTTAAGTGACTCATGACCCAAAGATATCGCATCAATAATACGATCTTCAGTCAATTCCTTAGAGCCAGATTCAATCATCAATACAGCCTCATCGGTTCCAGCAACAACCATTTCAAGTCTTGAGCTTTCCATGTCTTCATGAGATGGATTCACAACCAATTGTTGATTCACATCACCAACTAAGGAAGCCCCTACCAATTTGTTGATTGGTATATCAGATACAGCTACGGCTGCCGAAGACGCCACAATCGCTAAATGCTCTAGAGGAAAAGAATCATCTAACGACAACAATGTAATAATAATTTGAACTTCATTAAAAAAATGATTTGGAAATGAGGGGCGTAACGGACGATCAATTAAACGTGAGATTAATGTCGCATTTTTGGATGGACGAGCTTCCCGTTTAATATAACCACCAGCAAATTTACCAGCCGCATAATATTTTTCAACAAACTCAACTGTCAAAGGAAAAAAATCAGCCCCTTCTCTCGCCTCTTTCGCCATTGTTGCGGTTGCTAATAACACTGTTTCACCGCAGCGAAGAACAACTGAACCATTGGCCTGTTTAGCAAGCGAGCCGGTTTCTAATATAATCTCTCTACCTTGGATATTTCCTTTAACTTGATGCATTTTTATTCCTTACAATGCTCTTACTACTGAGCTACTTTTAAATTTAATTCTTTTGATACACGAACGTATTCGTCGTAATTTTTACGTTTCAAATACGATAATAATCGACGTCGCAAACCGACTAAGTTGAGTAAACCACGCCGTGAATGATTATCTTTTTTATGTGTTTTTAAGTGATCAACCAAGTAGTTGATACGATCTGTTATAATGGCGATCTGCACCTGTGATGAACCGGTATCAGATTCATGTGTTTTAAATTTTTGTATTGCGTCTTTTTTTCTTTCCTTATCATATGCCTTAGACATAATTTCCTCCTTAGATTCAGCCTATTTTAACACAGTCAAACAACTTGAACAATTGTCATTTACATATTACCCTTTTGATTAACATGAAACATGAATATTCACCATTAACTAATGAAGAAAAACAACTCAGCAAATGGCGATCGTTAAACACAAAAATTGCCAATAACAAAGAAAAAAAATACATTTTAGAAATGTTCCCTTACCCATCCGGGCACCTTCATATGGGACACGTAAGAAACTATTCAATTGGCGATGTACAAGCACGCTTTTACCGAATGAAGGGCTTCGATGTGATTTATCCCATGGGATTTGATAGCTTTGGTTTACCGGCTGAAAATGCAGCAATTAAAAATAATATAAACCCACTTGAATGGACGGAAAAAAATATTAGTCACATGAAAAC
>JAYNJH010000067.1:1739-10028 GCA_038109885.1 Candidatus Margulisiibacteriota bacterium
TGAAAACCCAGCTACACCGTTTAGGGTTAAGCTACAATTGGGAAACTGAAATTTCAACTTCTCGAAAAAGTTATTATCAATGGAACCAGTGGTTATTTACAAAACTTTATAATGCAGGATTAATTTATCGTAAAAAAGGGTTTGTAAACTGGGACCCTATTGATCAAACTGTGCTTGCTAACGAACAAGTCATTGACGGAAAAGGCTGGCGTTCTGGAGCAACCATAGAAAAAAAAGAAATCGAACAATGGTACATAAAGATAACAAATTATGCCGAAGAATTGCTTAACGGATTGGACAATTTACCCCATTGGCCAGATCGAGTAAAAAACATGCAACGTCAATGGATTGGAAAAAGTTTAGGATCATTTGTATCATTTGATATTCAATCTAGCGAAAAGTCCACCATTCTATCACTTGATGTTTTCACTACTCGTCCGGACACATTAATGGGCGTAACATATTTATCAATCGCACCAGAGCACGAATCGTTGAAAATATTATTAACTCACAGCCCTAATCAAAACGAATGCAACCACTATATTCAGGAAGCATTGTCACGCGATCTGGCTGACCGAAGCAACCAGAATCAAGAAAAATCCGGCGTTAACACAGGCCTTTTTGCCATCCATCCATTGACAAAAGAGCGCGTTCCGCTGTTCATTGCCGATTACGTTTTAACCGATGTTGGAACAGGTGCTGTTATGGCAGTACCCGCCCATGATACACGAGATCATGCATTTGCAAAAAAATATAACTTACCAATAATTCAAGTTATACAAAGTGATGAAAAAACTGAAGATGTATTTAAATCTGCATTCATAGAAAATGGAACGTTAATGCAATCAGGCGAATTTAATGGCCTCGATAACAGCGATGCAAAAAAGAAAATTACGGAGCATTTAGCGACGCTTAATAAAGGAGGCGCCGTTGCACAATACAAATTAAGGGATTGGTTAATTTCTAGGCAACGTTACTGGGGCACCCCAATTCCAATACTATATGATGAAAAACAAACCCCTCATCCTGTCGATGTGTCAGACTTACCCATTGAATTACCAACCGACGTACGCTTTGATCAACAAGGCAACCCGATTGAAACATCGCATTCATTTAAACAAATAACCATAAACAATCAAAGCTTTACTCGCGAAACAGATACTATGGACACCTTTTTTGATTCATCATGGTACTTTTTCCGATACTTAGACCCAAACAATAGCAATGAACCATTTAGCCCTGAAAAAGCCAACCAGTATGTTCCTGTAGACTACTACATCGGTGGCATTGAACACGCTTGCCTTCACCTTTTATACGCACGGTTTTTTACAAAGGCTTTACGAGATTTAGGCTTACACGCCATTGATGAACCATTTAAACAATTGATATGCCAAGGAATGGTATTAAAAGATGGTGCAAAAATGTCTAAATCGTTAGGCAATACGGTTGACCCATCTGAAATTATTGAAAAGTACGGCGCTGACACCGCCCGTGTTTTTATTTTGTTTGGCGCCCCTGTTGAAAAAGACTTGGAATGGTCTGATGAAGGGATTGAAGGGTCCTTCCGATTTTTAAAACGATTTTTCAACTGCACTGCCAATCATGAATTATTTCCAATTCAAAATGATCAAGAAAATGCAATTACAAAACAACTACATAAGGCAATTAAAAAGATTTCCATTGATATTGAACAATTCCAATTTAATACCGCAATCAGTCAATTAATGGAATTAATAAATACCATTTCTAAGACTGGAACCAACAAAACAATCGCAAAAGTTATGACAAAACTTATTGCCCCCATCGCTCCTTTTATAGCGGATGAATGTTGGCGAATATTAGGCGAGTCCGGTAGTGTTCATGAATCCGAATGGCCAACATTTGATGAAGGTCTCACCATCGATGATGAAGTTACAATTGTTGTTCAAGTCAACGGAAAAGTTAGAGATAAATTATTAACATCTCGATCGATTTTAGAAGATGAGTTAAAATCATTAGCATTAGAACAAGACAATATTAAAAAACATCTTGAACAAAAGGAAATTATTAAAACAATCGTTGTCAAAGAACGACTAATAAATTTTGTAGTAAAATAAAGGCAGAGGTGACATTTGTTTAAAAAAATATTAATTGCGAATCGTGGAGAAATTGCAACTCGAATCATTCGAGCTTGTCAGGAATTATCAATAAAAACAGTCGCTGTTTTTTCAGCCGCTGATGAATTTAGCTTACACGTTAAACTTGCTGATGAAGCAATTTGTATTGGCCCAGCCCAACCCAAAGAAAGCTACCTAAATATAAAAGCAATTATTTCTGCTGCGGAGCTCTCAGGGGCTGAAGCCATTCACCCTGGCTACGGTTTCTTGGCTGAAAACCAAATGTTTTCACAAATGTGCGCAGATCATAACATTACATTTATTGGTGCCACTCCAAAAAACATATCCCTAATGGGTGACAAAAATACCGCCAGAGATACAATGAAAGCCGCTGGCGTTCCCATTGTACCTGGATCTAATGGATTAATTGAAACGGAAGACGACCTTAGATCTGTAGCAAATACCATTGGGTACCCCATTATTATTAAGGCCACGGCTGGTGGTGGTGGGAAGGGAATGCGTGTGGTTGAGTCAGAAAGTGAACTCATTAATGCATTTAATATGGCCTCATCGGAAGCGAGTGCAGCCTTTGGAAATGGCGCTGTTTATGTTGAAAAATTTGTAAAAAACCCAAGACATATTGAAATCCAAGTGCTCTCTGACCCGAGTGGCAATGCCATTCATTTATTTGAGCGTGATTGTTCCATCCAACGGCGTCATCAAAAACTAGTTGAAGAAAGTCCCTCACCATTTATTTCAAATGAGGTACGTCAAGCCATGGCTGAAGCGGCAATCACTGCAGCAAAATCCATCAATTATCGTGGCGCAGGAACAATAGAGTTTATTGTTGATGATGAACAAAATTTTTACTTTATGGAAATGAATACACGAATTCAGGTTGAACACCCCGTCACTGAATGCATAACTGGCGTTGATTTAATTAAAGAACAAATTAAAATCGCAGCGACAAATTTATGCAACCTTACTCAAGAACAAGTTTACCAAAATGGCCATGCCATGGAATTTAGAATTAATGCAGAAGATCCGGACCGTGACTTTTTACCAATGCCAGGAACAATAGAGCTCTTTCTTCCTCCCGGGGGACCTGGAATTCGAATTGATAGTCATTGCTATCCGGGTTATAAAATTCCACCCAATTACGATTCACTACTTGCCAAACTTATTGTATGGGCCCCAACAAGGGAAGAATGTATTGAACGTTCAAAGCGCGCATTAAATGAATTTATTATTGATGGGATTAAAACTACCATTCCATTTCATTTAAATGTTTTGGAGCATCCTGAATTTATAAAAGGTAATGTAACAACCAAATTCATTGATGAACATTTTTTAAAACCAACACATGTCTAAACGGGCCAATAGCCGAAAAATGGCCATGAGAATGATCTATCAACATGACATTCGAAATCAAGAACTAACATCAATTTTTGAAGACCTCGACAAATCACAGTATGCCGAAGAAACCGTCGATTGGGCATTCAAGCTTGCGGAAACAACCGTTAATCACATTGATTCTATTGATGAAATCATTGCAAAATACAGCATTGATTGGGCGCCTGATCGCTTAAATCGAATTGACCGAGCATTACTTCGTATTGGAATTGCTGAAATAAATCATACAGACACACCATTTCAAGTTGTGATTAATGAAATAATTGAAATATCAAAAATATACTCCACCGAAGAGTCCGCCAAATTTATAAATGGAATTTTGGATAAATACGTGAAAGACACATGTTTACAGGACTCGTAAAAGAAACTGGGAAAATTGTAAAAATAAGCCCACTGGGCAAAGGCATTGAAGTTGATATTGCTTGTACCAAGTTGTTTTCAGACGATATCACCATTGGTGATAGCATTAATGTTAATGGGGTTTGCAGTACCGCCATTAAGACATCAGAAAATGGTTTTACTGTTCAATATTTAGAAGAAACGTTAAAGAAAACAACCATGGCAAAACAAAAAGTTAATGATATCCTAAACCTAGAGCCCTGCTTAACTTTACAAACAAAACTAGGAGGACATCTTGTCTCAGGACACGTGGATGACACTGGAACAATTGCATCCTATTCCAAAGATGGCCAATGGGGTGTTCTGGTAATTGAATTTAGTAATCAATTTGCACCATTCGTTATTCCCAAAGGGTCCATTGCCATTGATGGTATTAGTCTCACCATTGTCGACCTTACTCAAAACACGTTAAGTTGTCATTTAATTCCACACACTCAAAATCATACAAGCTTAAAAACAAAACGTCCTGGAGATCAAGTTAATCTAGAATTTGACCAGGTAGGAAAATACCTCTTTCGTTTTCATGAATTAGATCGTCTAAATTAGGCTGATTTAATCCAAAACTATCGCGGCAGTTACAGAAGCTGCAGCCGCCGTATTTGTTAAAAGATAAGGCTGCCACGCATTCGATGTTAACCATTCGGACATCGGTTGACTGGACTGACCTTTCTGTTCAACTAAACCACTCATTTCATTAATAAAAGCCGTTACCGATTCTTTTTTTAACTTGATATCCGCCGAAGTCAACTGTTCCTCCAAAATTAAGTTGGATTCCGATAAGTATTCTAACCGTTTGATATTAATATCAACCACCATCTGTTCATATGCTTTCCATTCTAAAAAATCAATCACCGCTAAATTATAATAAATTTTATCAGCAACTGAATCATAAAATACAGGAACATCACTCAAACTATCAAATTCAAAAGCATGATCCTTACTATAATAAAATAACGCCCTTGTTTCAGGGGCACCAATCTTAAATTGAACCACATAATTTGTATTGATTAATCCCTTTTCAACATCTTGCAAACTATAATTTAATGAATTATAAAAAATGACATAGGGCGTTACCCGTTCTAAATTATGTTCAGGAGCAACAATATCAACAATTGAACGAGTTATATCATCGATAAATCCCATCAACATAATTGAAACCAAAACAGTAAAGAACAAATTGAATATTTTAATTTTTTTCATTTCTATTATTTATACCCACTTTTGAAGTATTTTATGCATTGGATTAACGATTCTCAATATCTGACAATAAAATATTTAGGGCATTGCTTGATAACAATATTTCAATAAACGAAAATAAAATTGATAGAAAGAAAACAAGCAAACTCAACACAAACATCACAGTACCAAATAATGAGTATGAAACTAATAATAAAAAGATACTTAGTAAACATAACATGATCGATAATGCACCAAACGCTTGCATCATTCGAATAAGTAAGACACGCTTTCTAAGGTGTTGTATTTGCAACAATGTTTTACTTAACTCTTGATTCAAATAATCATGATGAAGTGATCGGATCAATTGTGATAAAGCTAAAAATCGATTGGTATACGCCAACATAAGCAGTGAAATTGCAGGGAATAAAATCGCAGGCGTTGAGATGGAGAGCATAAAGTGATTATCGATTAAAATAATACTTTCAAGAGTTTAGAGTTGGGTTTTTAAAGAGACTCTTGTAAAATAACTGAAATGGATAAAAAATATAATTTTGATTTAATTGAAGATGCAATAAAAGATATTGCTAATGGCCGAATGGTAATCGTCCTCGACGATGAAGATCGTGAAAATGAGGGGGATTTGATTATGGCCGCCCAATTTGCAACCCCTGAAAGCATTAAATTCATGATTAATCACGGTAAAGGGCTTGTTTGCCTACCCGCAACCGATACCATCCTAAATAAATTTGAACTTAAGCAAATGGTTCAAAATAATAATGAAAAGCTTAAAACAGCATTTACGGTATCAATTGATGCCGCTCAACACCATGGAATTACAACTGGAATTTCAGCTGCTGAACGAGCAAAGACCATACAAGTATTTATATCCGCAACAAGTCGACAAACGGACCTTGTTACACCAGGTCATATTTTTCCATTACGAGCACGAGAAATGGGGGTTCTCAAACGAGCAGGGCACACCGAAGCTGCGGTTGATTTAGCTCGTCTAGCTGGGTTATCGCCAGCAGGAGTTATTTGTGAAATTATTAAAGAAAATGGTGAAATGGCCAGACGTGATGATTTATTTGAATTTGCTAAAACACATCAATTAAGAATGATCACCATTAAGGATTTAATCCGTTATCGAATACAAAAAGAATGTTTTATTGAAAAAGTTGAAACTGTTAAAATGCCCACCTTTATTGGTGATTTTGAGTTAACATGTTACCGCGATATGATAAATGAAAAATTTCACTATGCTCTTACCATGGGGGAATGGGAAACCAACGACGAAGTTATGGTTCGAGTCCATTCTGAATGTATTACTGGGGATGTATTTGGGTCACAACGATGTGACTGCGGTCCACAATTGGATACAGCAATGCAAATGATTGCCGATGCCGGGTGCGGGGCCATTTTATACATGAGTCAAGAAGGCCGTGGAATTGGAATTGCCAATAAATTAAAAGCCTATAAACTTCAAGAAAATGGTGCAGATACTGTTGAAGCAAATGAAAAATTAGGGTTCAAGGCAGACTTAAGGGATTATGGCGTTGGCGCTCAAATGATGTTAGATCTAAATATTAGAAAACTAAAACTAATTACCAACAACCCAAAAAAAATCGTTGGATTAGAAGGCTATGGCCTTGAAGTCATTGAACGTATTCCCATCGAAATTGAAGCTGGAAAATTCAACAAAAAATATTTAAATACCAAAGCAAAAAAACTAGGACACATGTTTAAAGAAAATGGGTAAAAATTTAGACCAAACACCTGCACATTTTATTGAGCCTAAAATCCAAAAATCTGGAAGCTTAATTGGCACCAATTTAAAGATTGGAATTGTTTGTGCAAAGTTTAATCAATGGATTACACAATCCTTATTAATGGGGTGCATTCAAGGATTAAAAGAGCACCAGGTAAATGAAGATAACATATCAACCTATTGGGTACCCGGGGCCTTTGAAGTTCCAGTAATTGTCGACAGAATATTTCCTCAATATGATGCCGTGATTGCTATCGCTTGTGTAATTCAAGGAGGAACCCCACATTTTGATTATGTATGTGATAGTATTACTCAAGGAATTACATTAGCTAATAATACCCATCAGAAACCAGGCATCTTTTGTGTTCTTACCACCAATACCGTTGAACAAGCTGAGGAGCGCTCAAAAGCAAATTGTACCAGCAATAAAGGCTATGAAGCCGCATTAGCCGCCATTGAAATGGCTAACTTAATAAACGACGAAGCGTAAAGCCACAATAACAACTTAAAACCGATAGGCCATTGGTTAAAGCAATATATAACATCGCCTTAAAAATAAAGCCTGAAGATATCAGGCGAACCACATCCATAGAAAACGTTGAAAATGTTGTAAGCGAACCACAAAAACCCACCGCTAAAAATAGCCATAACGGACTCTGTTGAAAATAAGCCAAGTAACCAATCAAAAAACTTCCTATAATATTAACCATCATAACAGCAAACAAACTATTTAATGGGATAAAGTAAACGAACAAATAACGTACCATCGCCCCCAATGCGCCACCAATAAATATACTCAACGCAACCAAACTATTGTTTTAAAATCGAGTACAACAATTGTTTTCGAAAAGCAACAATAATACCCAAAAGTCCAACCAAAAGAACCGCCATATAACGACCATTGGGCTCTAAAAAAGCATGAAATAAAGCAATATTAATGATTCCTGGTGAAATTATAAAAATCGCCAACACAACGCCACGATTAAGTAGAAAAAGAGTTCCCGCAACAATTTCAATAAACTTTACCAATTGAAAAAAATAACCTGTATCTATAAGTGCACCAATAAAAAGACGAGAATCAGGCGTCATATCAAACCACGTTAAAATACCCAAAAAGTAATTAACACCACTAAAAACTAAAATCAAACCCAACAAGAACCGGGCAAACTTATCAAGTTTCGGAAACCAATCAGAATTAAAAATCATATCATTCATTATAGCAAATCATCGCAATGAACTGTTAGAAATCTTAAATTGAGGTTCTGAATTTCGAAACTGAATGCATTCCATCACAACAAAAACAACCATGATCATCACAGCTACAATAATCACAAAATTAATCCCAAATAATAGCCATAGTCCTTGTTGATAAAAATGCCATTGATTTTCAAATGACGCCCAAAAAGTCATTACAACCATAAACAGAAAGGGAAGCGC
>JAYNJH010000068.1:0-9528 GCA_038109885.1 Candidatus Margulisiibacteriota bacterium
CTGGCGGCCTTCTGCTTGGCAAGCAGATGCTCTACCAACTGAGCTAACCCCGCAATTTTTTTGTTATAATATCACTTTGAGTTAGGATTGCATAGATTATTTGGAAGAGATTTTCCGGTATGGTAGTTTTTGAGAGCATCAAGCATCACCTCTTTTTGTTGGTTTGATATGGGTGTTTTTAAAAATGCGTCGATACTTTGATTAAATGCGAGTCTTTTTTGTTCAAGTGTCTGTAACTCAGGCGTAACTAAATTGGATTTAAGCAAAATAGATAGAAAAAAAGGAAGCCACAAATTACCGCCAAACCCATTGGTCCCACCGCTAAATGGGCTTCCTCCCGAAAAAATTCCACAATGAAGATGCAAGTGATCTAAACTTGAATAAAGTTTTAATATGTCAAAAATTCGCTGAAAGTCGTTTGTTAGTGATAATTCGGGGTTATGGTGCAGGTGAAGTTCAATGCCTTTAGGGTTACAAATATCGTTTAATAATTTAAAGTCCGCCAAGGTTCCTAGACCACAAGTATCACCAAAAATAGGCACGAATGGAACGTTAAAATCTGAAAAAGACTGAATGATTTTGGCGGTGTTCTCAGCATAAAACTCAACCCCATATTGCTGGCGACCTTCATGATAAACACCAACAATGCCAGAAATATAAAGATAAAGAGTTTGTTCAAATGGTCGTTGATGTTTATGAAGTGAATCCCAAAAAAATTGATTGGACTCAATGGATTCGTTTAAATTCATTTTTGAATTCTTTTGACCATAGTTTTCATCAGCATAAGCAACCACTGCTGGCATAACTCGAATTTGACACCGGTCCCAAAGCTGTGTTTGTAAGTCTGAGAAAATATCAACCCGCTCTTGTGTTTTTTCGTTATGTTTTGAAGTCATGATTAAGAATCGAAGATCATGATTTCGAATGGTATCTTGAACATCCTTCGAACTTTGTTGGAACGATTGACAAAATTCATTTAAGTAACGACTAAAATAATTCATTTTATGTTGAAATTCCGATACCTTATTTCCTGTTTTAATAGGTCGTATGGGGTTAATGCTACCCAATTCAATTCCCCCTAAGCCCAGTTTAAAAGAATTTCGAATTAAATCTTTAATCTGAGCATCTTGGATTTGTGCTGTTTGAACTTCATCACGTATTGAAACCAAAGTTTGTGTTATGTGGTGTTTAAATTGAGTGGTTGGAGACGCTGAAAAGTCAATTAGACGACGTGAGAAATCGATGGGCGTACAATCATCAATTCGAAAAGGCCCACCATCATTAGCTACATTTCTTGAGTGAACGTACCTAAGCTTCGAAGCCTCAATTGACTGTGTAAAGGATCGATGATTTAAATGATTTTGGCTACGTGGGATTCCTTTTGTTATGAGTTTCATTTTAGATAACCATTGGAAGTATGAATTGTAATCATAACGATAATAATAGCTGAAATAAATTTATTTAAGTAATTAATTTTATTGCTTAAAGCAATGCATGAGTATCATGGATTAAAAAACCAATACTATTATGTAAAGCTTCATAAAATAGAATGCCGTTTTGAATTAACACTACTTTAAAATAATTTTCATTATTGATTCATAATAATCATCATTTGCTGCAGTGATTTCCTGAAGCGTTTGAAACGGTTTCTTATAAATTTCGTTAAGGTCAGTTCGATTTAAAAAAGTCATTAATTGATCACTTATTTGATGGTATTGGTTCAGTTTGGGTTGAATATATTCAGGAAAAACAGCTTCATTAAGAATAATATTGGGCAACCCCACAAAATTGACGTTTAATCGAAAAATATATTTTGCCAATAAATAAACCCAAAAATTTAAATAACCAATAATTGTTAGTGGAATCCCATGCAATGCCAATCTTAAACTATTGGTGCCGGGCGCCGTAATGGCATAGGTGATGGAAGGGTTTAGTTTTGGTTGAATGGGAATATGGCCCAAGCCTTTTTGAGTTAAAGAATTTTGAATCATCAGTTGTAACGATGGATGCTCACAAAAAATAATAAAATTTAAATTTGGTAAAGATTGAATGATCTTGAGCATAATGGGCAAATGATGATGGACTTCACCTTGACGAGAGCCAGGAAAAATTCCAATGGTTGGACCAATACTAGCAGCATTGAAATTCGAGGGAATATCCAAAGACAAGGGGTGTCCAAAATAGTGCACTTTAGTTGTGTTTAATGAACGGTAAAAATCAAATTCAGGTTTAAAGATAGCAATAACATCTTCACTATAGTTTAAGATTCTTTTGGCTAAGCGTTGATTCTTCCAAATCCAAAAATTAGGGGTAACGAATGTTGTAATCGGTATGTTCAATTCAGATAAAAGTGACGCAATGTTAAAATTATAGCTAGGGAAATCAATAATTACGGCCTTATCGATGCGAACCTTTAAATTTACAAGTGCTTGCTTCATAAGTCGAATTAGACGTCGTTTTTTTGACCATTGTCCAAAAGATACCGAGTGTTGAGTTGGGTCTAGCTCGAGTAGCTGAGTTGAATGTTGCGCAAGAATGTGGTTTCCAAAACTAAATACATGGTGACCGTGGTATTGTAATGTGATGGCCAGCTTTTCCCCAAGAGCATTCGAGGAGGATTCACCGCAGATAATTAAAATATTCATTCAGTTGTGGATTCAACCGTCACTTTTTTTGAAATGCCCCGAGATGTGTCTTGTTGAATAAAATCGAGTAAACGTTTAACTTCATCACAGGGTGTGTCAATATCAAACTCAGCAAGTGCTTGCTTGGTATTTAAATTAGATCGGTACAATAATTTAAAAAGTTGTTTAAGTTCATTTAGGGAATCTCGTGACATCCCACGTCGTTTGCACCCAATTACATTTAGATTGCGAACGTAAGCGGGGTTACCATCACATAGCATAAACGGCGGCACATCCTGAATTAAACGCGAATACCCACCAATCATTGAACCGGCACCAATACGAACAAACTGGTGAACGCCGGTTAATCCGCCAATGGTTACATTATCTTCAATAACTGTATGTCCGCCCAAGTGGACCACATTTGCCATTACAACATGACTACCTATTGTACAATTATGTCCGATGTGTGTATTGGTCAGTAACATATTGTGGTTACCAATTTGAGTGACTTGGTCTTTGCCTGTGGCTCGGTTAATTGTGACATACTCTCTAATTTGATTATGGTCACCAATAATCACTCGGGCCAATTCTCCCTTGTATTTTACATCTTGAGCTTGTGAGCCAATAACAGCACCATATTCAAACGTGTTTTCTTTACCAATTTGACACCATTTATCAACCATAACATGAGCACGCAATGTAGTATTTTTACCAATTTCAACACCTTCATTTACAATACAATACGGGCCAACGTGAACGCCGTTAGCTAAAATAGCAGAAGAGTGAACAGATGCGGTTGGATGAATAAATGTACCAGAAGTGCTGGCATTAGATTGGGAAATAATAAATGTAATTTCGGTACATTCGGTACCATCAACGTAAGCTCTCGCATTAAATGTAAAAAAATCATCCTCTGTTTTTTTAAGATAAGTTTCAATTCGAATTTGATCCCCTGGAAATACATTCTTAAAAGCATCAAACATGAGGATTTTATCCAGTTGAAAACGGTGGTTATCCAAATAGTTTTCGTTAATTAAGTATAAAAGTGCGGACTGAATATGTGCATCGATGATGGATTGGCGAGGTAAAGGCTGATCCCGAACAACCCCTTTAAAAAAAGCATCCATGACGGATACATTTTTTATAGTAAAAATGTGAGATCCAACATTAATTAGTTCGATTTTATCGATAGCAACATATGAAACAGTGGATTGAAGTTTTTCTAGTAAATGTATCATGTGAGTTCAATTTTAATTGAGTAGAGTCAATTATGACAATAGTTTAATATTTTCAATGAAATAAAAAAGGATTCCTTTTGGCGAGTTTGAATTTATTTTGTAAACTTTTAGGTGATGGATTCTGAAAAAATTAATTTTGTTAAAGTAAATAATTTTAATCAGGCCAGACAATGGATTATTCAGCAGAATAAAAGTGGAATCATACTTCCATTTCAACCACTGGTCATTGAAAACCAACCCAATGTACTACCGATGCAATATTTTATTCCAACCGACTTAAACGATGCTTATGATAAATTTTATTTACTCCATGACCAAGTTCAAAAAAAAGCCCCGCCAGGGGCATTTTCCAAAAAAGCGTTGGAGCAATTATCCAATGAAATATTAACTCAACAAGAACGGGTTATTGAGCAATTTCAGTCAGTACATTGGTTAATGGATGCTATCAATGAGTACTTAACACACGAAACGTTTAAAAATATTAAAGCTAAAGAAGATGAGCAAATAAAGGCCATGGCAACCTGGATTAATCAGCAATATGACCAAGTCATATTTTTTGGTTGGGACGATACTTATCTAAGTATAATTGAGCGTCTAGTCCAACAGCTAAAGCATCCCATTAAGTGGCTAATGCCAGCGGAAATCTCAGCATCGGTTTATACATGTTTGAATGAATTAACGGAAAATGAAAAACAACCATTCAGTCCAGTCTCATTCAAGGATACAATCATAAATGAATTTCCAACGGCAATAGATGAAGTAAAAATGGTGTTGAACACTTTAAAAAAACGTGAGGGCCAAACAGTGCTAGTAATACCAAATGATCATTTACGTTCATTGGTTCAAGCAGAGGCATTAATCCAGTCCATTGATATTGCAGATGATCCTGGGATTACACTAGATCAAACATCTTTAGGTAAATTTATTTTGGTGGCTATAAATTATATTAAGAATCCAACATTTACTAGGTTTAAAGCAATGATATTTACTTATCCGTTTAAGGGAAGTAATGAACTTAAACAGTCTATTCGTCAGCTAGAGGCGGCATTTGGATTTAAGATTAAACCTGAAGCAGCATTATCCCATTTGCTAACCAAGCAATCTGAAGTTAGTCCGTTACATGATTTAGCATCAATTAAAAATATGAACGATATTTTAAAGCAACTACAGTCAAAAAAAGTTTCATTCGATACGACAAATAAAAAATTCAGAATTTTTTCGATTTTTAATCAATGTGAAGCCCTAATTCAAAATGCATTAAATCATCCACACCCCGAAAGATATTTAACCTTTATGATTCGTAAATCCAATTTAAAGTTTAACCCTCAAAAATCAGGGTTAATTTGTATTACACCTGAAACAATGGGGCGGTATTTTGATTACCCAATGTGGTTAATGGGATTGGGGGATTACAGTTGGTCAAAAAAAACCACGCAAACATTCATTGCAATTGATGGACAGAATTCATCGGAAAAGTCAGTACAGTTGCGAATGGGATTTGCGGTGTGGGGACTATCATCACCCAAGTTTTTGGGCGCATCCATGTCAGAATACTTCAATAATCAAGAGGATCAGTTATTGGAAGGTATTCAATTATCTAGAAATAAGATAATAAAAAAAATACATCAAAAACAAAGTTATTCTCGTGATGTACCTCAACTTCATCCAATATCGATCAATTCAAAGCTATCCCCATCTCGGCTTCAGTTATACCAGCGATGCCCGTACGCGTTTTATTTAAAAAATCAATTAAAGCTCACATCGAATGCAGAATCATCAAGTGATTTACAACAAGTGGGGATCATTATTCACCAGTTAATCGAGCAAATGGTTCAAAAGAAAACAAGTCAGACCCAACAGATTGTAGAATGGACGCAAAAACACTTAAATCCGTTAATGCAAAAGATAATACAAACCAAAATAAATAATGAATGGCCCCTCGATGATTTTATTACATTTTGTCACGAAGGAAATGGCGACATTAAAACAGAAGAGGTATTACAAATAAGTGTTGATGATCAAGTCATTGAAGGAAGAGCCGATATCGTAGTCATGAATCAAAATCAAATAAATGTAATCGACGTTAAAACAGGGAAACCACCGTCCAAGGCCGACGTGAAAAATTATGAGGATATTCAATTGGGACTATACCTTTGGATGCTATTAGATAAAAAGCAAGTTAGTGCCCATTATTATACAAAAAACAATCAACTGAAGACCATGTTTAACGATGATGATCCCACCTTTCAGCCCCTATTGGATGGCTTAAAAGAACGAATTAAAACATTAATCCAAAACATTAAAAGCAATCTTTTTCTACCAGAAAAAGCAGTAGCCAGCCGGACATCTCATGCCAATCAGTGTCGAATATGCGATTACTACGTTGTATGTCATAGTAAATTGAGGCACCAGAGATGACGCAATCTATTAAAAATAAGGCCAGGTGCATTGAGGCCACAGCAGGATCGGGTAAAACAACATTAATGGTTAATGAGCTTTGTTCATTAATTACCGAGCAAAAAGTAAGTCCTGAATCATGTTTGGCCATTACCTTTACAGAAAAAGCAGCGTCCGAAATGAAAATTCGTTTGGTGAGCCAATTAAATAAAATAAAAGTTCATAACCCGCTTAGACTTGTGAAGCGTATGAATATTGAAACCATTCATTCTTTTTGCAATCGACTTTTAAAGCGACATTGCTTGAATATAAACCTGTCTCCTCATTATGAAATAATTAGTGGTATTGAATTAAATCAAAGGTTAAAGCACCATATTGCAAACCTTTGGCAATCAGGGGCATCCCAACCGGAGGATTGGCTGGTTGATTGTTTATCAACATGGTCACTTGATCAATGGAGCAAGATGCTTATAAGTGCGTATCATCATCGAGATACCATTGAGTATTGGTTTAATAATGGGTTCCATGGACAAGCAAAATCCATAGAAGATCATCAACAATTTCAGAAATTTTATCATCAAAAATGCATATCATTTCAGATGGCTTATAAGGAGTTCACTGCGAATGTGAATCAAGACAAAACAGATTTAAACTGGATTGATCACGATGATATATTATTCAAAACCTACCAACTGCTTTCAAATGTAGATTGGTTGCGACATGATTTACAAGACCAACTTAATCATATTTTTGTGGATGAGTTTCAAGATACCTCTCCAATACAATGGAAAATAGTCAATTTATTATGTGGCGAAAATGATCCTTATTCAACTCAAAAATTAGTTGTGGTAGGTGATCGATGTCAAGCCATTTATGGGTTTCGTGGTGCAGATGATGCGTTAATGGAAATGGTTATTAATACAAGTCACCCGTGTTTGGAACATATTAAAAATAATAACAACTACCGATCTCATCCGGCCATAATTCAATTTATTAACCAGTTATTTTCTAGATTATTTACAGATCAAGGGGCCAGTTTTTTAGCGATGGAACCTAAAAAAGAACCATTAGGGTCACACAGCATTAGGTGTCAGATAAGTGAGGATCATCAATCGGAACTGGATAGTATAGAGGCATACATTCGTAAAATGGAGACTATTCCTTTGCATGATATCGCTATTTTGGTTCGAAAAAACTACGATGCTCAACGAATTAAGGCCCATTTAGAACGTGTTAATATCCCTGTTCAAGTGAGTAAAGGGGCTGGATTATGTGAGTTGGATATTATTCAAGTAATCATTTGTTTTATTCAGGGGTGGTTAGATCAAGATAATGAATTAGTATGGTTTAGTATTGCAAAAGACATTCTGAAGTTGGATTTAATTGAAATTCAGCGAGGTATTCTTGATGAAAACCCATTAGGTCATTACTTGATTCAGACAAATAAAACAGTAGCGCAATGGAATAATCAAATAAACTCTGGAGCCCTTTTAGATCAGTTGATTGCCATGATATGGCAATTGCCAATTGATAAGTCCCCTCATGATGAAATGGCGATGCACCGTTTCATTCATGAATTTAAAGCACAGTGGCAGAATGTTTCGGGGGATATAATTCGTATTTTACCTTGGTTGGATAATTGTATTGAGAATCCCAAAATATTGGGTGTTGAAAATGATGCCATGGAAAATGCGGTTCAAATCATGACATTGCATGCAGCAAAAGGGTTGGAGTTCCCTGTGGTTATTGTGCCATTTTTAAATGCTCAATTTAACATGGGGGCATTGGATCCTTTATTAATTTCCAGGTCGGATGGTATGGGAATATCGATTCCCCAGTGCAAAGATAATCCCATCAGATCAGCTATTTATCAGGGGCAAAAAGAAGCATCAATTTTAGAAGAGCTTCGCTTATTTTATGTGACTTTAACTCGGGCTAAATCGCATATTTTTATGTCAGGGCAAACCTTAAAGCGAAAGAACAGTTCTCGCTTAACATTAATGCTTCCATATTTAATTAAAAAATCTTCGGATTATGAATTTGATTTTCCTTATGAACTCAATAGTAATTTAAGCGAGATTGAATCTAAAAAGGTGAGCTTAAATCAATCTCTAAACTCGGAGATAAACATTCAAGCGATAGATTCATTTTTTGCTAAAAAGCCATTGGCAGTTTCATCAATTTTAGATGCAATGACCTGTCCCAAAATGATGCATTTAAAGCAAAATTTTCCCATGAGTATGGTATCTTCAGATGCACAGCTAGAGGGAGAAGAAATGCACCAACAGTTGGCCAATGCAATTGCAATGCGAAAAACCATTGCGCATGAGGGTGATCCTGAATGGTTAAAAAATATTATCTTCACCAGTTGGTACCAACGATTAATTAAACATCCAAAAATTAGATTAGAGCAGCCATTTGAATTTAACATTAACGAATTTCAAATACGGGGAAGGTTTGATTTAATTTGTATTGATGAGCTTCATAAAACATTTCAAATTGTTGAGTTCAAGCGTTCCTTAAAGGGTGATTTACATCGCTATCACTTACAGGTAAATATTTATGCAGAAATTTTGCAACGGCAATTGGGATTTAAGTTTAATTCCCAGCAATCACTTTTGGTTGATCTATTAACATCTGAGGCCGTTAAACCTCAGCTGATCAAACTGGATCTTTTTGAGTTAATGGCGGTATTTAAACAACGTCATTTGGTAACGAATCCAAATGCCTGCAATCAATGCGAGTATCATCAATCAATAAATGATTGCAGTCAGGCCCCCATCGTGCTAATTTAGCGTTATGAAGTGGGGGAAAACAGCGTTTTTTTGGATTTTGAGTACTTGTTTATTTGCTTGCCCATTTCTATTCTATTTTCTAGAGCAATCACAGCCAATAACGACCCACCCTTTAGAGTTGAAACCTTTTAAAAATGACTATGGGATTATGGTGCATGTGAATGGGCAGTTGAAGAATTCAGGGGTATACAAAGTAAAAATAGGAACCAAGGTATTTGAATTAATTGAGGCCTTAGACCTTGGTCCAGAGTCAAGTACCGATCATTTGAATTTAGCAAAAACATTACGCGATGGCCAAAAAATTGTAATTAAGTCAAAAACAAATCAATCAACTAAATTGAATATAAATTTTGCGACATTAAAGCAATTAAAATCTTTACCAGGTATTGGCGAGGTATCGGCTCAAAAAATAATGACGTTTAGACAGGTAAATGGCACGATTAAATCTATCGATGAGTTATTAAATGTATT
>JAYNJH010000068.1:9538-9958 GCA_038109885.1 Candidatus Margulisiibacteriota bacterium
TATTAAGTAAAAAACAGGTTAACAAAATAAAATCAAAAATAGAACTTTAGTTTGGGTTATCGACGATAATTTGTTTTATGCAAACGGTGTCTTGCTCAATATCAACATCAAATTGCGCCTGTTGCCAATCGTTTAATGGCAATCCTAAATCTGGGTCGGTTGGATCAATGGGATGATTTTCGGGCATTACCAAAGCTCCAATGCGAATGCTTTTTTTAGGTACAAGGTGTGAACCAACTTCGTCAAATAAATCATCAAATGTAAGTTTCATGAGTTTATTATGAATGATGAAACAATTATTTCAAGTGTTAATGTATGATGAGTGGGGTTGAGCGAGTTAAAAAAAGCGTGAATTAAGGAATATTATTGGAAAAATGGTGGGCGATGCAAGGCTCGAACTTGCGACCCCATCCTTGTAAG
>JAYNJH010000069.1:0-2296 GCA_038109885.1 Candidatus Margulisiibacteriota bacterium
AGGAAGGTGAGGATGACGTCAAGTCATCATGCCCCTTACGTCCTGGGCTACACACATGCTACAATGGCCGGTACAAAGGGTCGCGAAGCCGCGAGGTGGAGCCAATCCCATAAAACCGGTCTCAGTTCGGATTGTAGTCTGCAACTCGACTACATGAAGTCGGAATTGCTAGTAAACGCAGATCAGCTACGCTGCGTTGAATATGTTCCCGGGCCTTGTACACACTGCCCGTCACACCATGAAAGTTGGAAACGCCCGAAGCCAGTGTGCTAACCTTTTGGAAGCAGCTGTCGAAGGTGGAGCTAGCGATTGGGGTGAAGTCGTAACAAGGTAGCCGTACCGGAAGGTGCGGCTGGATCACCTCCTTTCTAAGGAGTACGGGTACCCAGCTTTTGTTGGGTACCAAGGTCGGTCTTTGATGTGGCCTGTTATTTTATACTTTATAATTAGGGCGTATAGCTCAGATGGTTAGAGCGCACCCCTGATAAGGGTGAGGTCCTTGGTTCAATTCCAAGTATGCCCACCATTTCATTTTAAATATGTTTTTTATCTTTGATACACTTCTTATGTGTCTTATGATATTAGCTAATGAGTAAAATTAAGTTGTACTCTAACCTTAAAATATTTACAATTTAATAATTCCAATATATGAGATTTACATTTGTGTTATAACATCGAATTACCACGATACATAATTTGAAAATTCTACTTTTTCACTTCTACTTGATAATGAAATTCCGTAGGACAAATACGTTGAGCATAAAACTCTGAACAAACGATGATCTCTGGCGCATTATGACTTGCATCGGATAGGCTGGTTTGATTTGCATAAAACCAAATAACATCAGTCATTTGACGCGTGTCGATGACTACGTTTAAGTATACTTCTTTTATACTATTGTTTAACTGAATATCATCAATAAGCCATAGTCCAATAAAATATTTAAATTGATTATTGATGTTATTCTCATTAATTAAAAACGGTTTAAAATCCGGGTTATAAGATATGATTCGTTTAAGGCTAATCAACTCTTCTTCCGTATAATTAACGCCATAGGCGCTGCTTTTTTCAAAAATGTGGTGCCATGGCCATGAGCCTACATGAAATTGCTCTGGATGTTTGAAATGTGTTTCCATGTATATTTTTGCAAAAGGTAATAGCTTATCAAGTGCTGTTTTTTGATTTGGTAATAATCGGAGGTGAGTTGAATCAAAATTGTCTGCTAATCGTAATAAATACAATAGAAAATGATCCTCTTCATTCGCAGATTGAAAACGGATGCCAAAATGTTGCTCTTTTTGGCAAGCTCGACCGGTATGTTTCGTTGTATATAATTTACAGTGACTTAAAAATGCATACGCCATATCTGTTTCAAGAGTGCTTTTGATTAGTTCGTTTAATTTTGATATGTTTTGTACTGAAATTTCTCCAATAGGAGTCTCCAATATTTTGTCGAAACTGCATTCAATCTTATCCCCATTATGGCACAAAATGGCATCGTAAAATTCATGGCAAATTTTTTCAATGCTTGTAATGCCTACATTTCCTTAAAATTTCACGAAATTCATTATCAATTTTATTAAATGCCGATAGTGCACTTTTAAGTGCATGAATTGCTTTTAACTCATTATTTTTTTTATCAATAAAATAATTACAATCATGAAGTAATGCTACTGTTATTAATATAAACTCTAATGTTTTTTTATTAATGATCTCTAATTCGTTCATTAACTTTAATATTGCTTCGGGTTGAGTCTCCATGTAAAAGTCTGTTAATTTTAATATTAATTCTGCGACTCTAAAAGAATGACTATGGTGATGTTCAACATAGATATTATCTTTATCAGAATGATTTTGTTGTATTAATAAATTTGCAATGGATCTATAGAATAAGTTTGTTACAAAAGTGATATCTCTTTTTTGATATAATTCCATAACCTCAGTGATGATTTGGTCAAATTCTTCAGATGATATGGTGAAGTCTATAGCGTCATGGCCCTTAAATGATACGATTTTCTTTTGATGTTGGATAATAATCACCATGCAATTTTACTCTAAACAATTTCATAATAGAAGTAAATAGATTCTGCCTTATTATTGTTTTGAATGTTGTGGAATTTTTAAAAATCATGTAATCTTTTTTTTATACCGATGGGGGTGTAGCTCAGTTGGGAGAGCGACGGCCTTGCACGCCGTAGGTCGCAGGTTCGACTCCTGTCACCTCCACCATTCATAATTTTGGGGACTTTTTCAATTTTAAATTTCAATCTGGTGCTAATGCACCTATCTTTCCAT
>JAYNJH010000069.1:2396-4075 GCA_038109885.1 Candidatus Margulisiibacteriota bacterium
TAGAAATTAAAAATTTCACCCAAAATTAAACCGAGGAATCATTTAAATAGGGGACTTTTTCAATTTTAAATTTCAATCTGGTGCTAATGCACCTATCTTTCCATTTAGAAATTAAAAATTTCACCCAAAATTAAACCGAGGAATCATTTAAATAGGGGACGTTTTGAATGAATAAGCAGGTTTAATCTTCGACAATTTTAATAAATGAGATTTTTTTTTCATGCAAGATTTGTTTTAGGATATACGATACTCCAAAAAGACGTTAATGATGCCAAGTTCATATTTTTTTTTACACCCAGGTCGTCATATTTATTTGTTAAATCAAAAGCCGAAATTTTTTGATAATAATATAACGCTTCTTTCAGCTTCACAGGGCAGACTTCATTTGAAATCAAGTAAACAAATTACCTACTTTGATTTAAAATCAATTGGCATTTATTATCCGTTGGAAATCCAACAAGTGAATCAATCTTTTTATGTAGAGGAACGTCCACTGGAGCTTCAAATTCAAGGGGATATGGCTTAAAAAATACAACGCTTAGTACGTCATTTTTTATTAAAACAACTTGGACTAAAAGCCTCTCAAATAGGATCTGCGGCATTATATAAGAAAGATTTTTCGTCTCAAACAGAGTCTTTGATAGCACCAATTAAGACAGATGCTAGCTCTCAAACGGTAACCGAATCTGAGCTCTTTATTAATCAAAATTGTAATTACTTAGCTCGTCTTCCACTTGAAATCTACGGTCATATTTGTTCATTTTTGAGATTGCAAAGTTTGGAACGACTTTCACGAATATCTCGACAATTAAATTTCATTGTTAGACCCAAACTTTTGCTGTTAAATCAATTTCAAACAATTTTAGGTGTCCCAAATAGAAGTGTTGTTTCTTCATTAGTGCTTAATGGTAAATATGAAGACGATTTTTTATATTATAAGTATCATGTTGATTTGGATGCGATACACCGGTTGGCTATTATTATTAAACATAAAAAATTCTCTGATTTTCGAAATCACTGTTTTAATCGTGTTTTAATTCATACTAAACCATTGAATCGTCATAGTTTCGGCACTTCAACTCATGATGAAAAAAAATTACAAACGGATTTGTATACGGGTATTCATAAGATTATTTCTCATAATGAAATACAACAAAATACGTTACCGAATATTATTTCACACAACGTTCTTTTTTTGGAGCACCCGGATATTTTTTTGCTGTTTAAGCAATTCTTGCCAGACCCAATTTGTAAACATCAATTTGCTACGCACATTCAAGCGATATATCGAGGCTTTAGGGTTAGGCAATCATTGTTGCGATTAAGAAATCAACAAAATGCGGGTTGTTGTACTATTTCATGATATTCTTTTATAACATGATCTAAAGAATGACTTTCCATTAGATTTAATTAAGATATGTTACCATAAATACATGTTAACCATTGAAACCATTCCTGTTACTTTATTTGAACAAAATGCCCGGATTCTTCATGATCAAACAACCAATGATTGTGTTATTGTTGATCCGGGTGGAGATATCCCCTTAATTCTTAGTAAAATTCCTTTGAATTCTCAATTAAAAGCAATTTGGATTACGCATTCACATATTGACGATGTTAGTGGCGTTTCTGCCTTAATTGAATGGTATCAAGGGGTTTCTGTTATTGCTCTTCTAGTT
>JAYNJH010000069.1:4085-9669 GCA_038109885.1 Candidatus Margulisiibacteriota bacterium
CTGTTAAATGTTGGTGATTTTGAGTTTAAAGTTTTATCTACGCCAGGACATGCCATTGGACATATTTCTTTTTACTTAGATTCAACAAACAATGAATTTAATCATCCGATATTAATTGCTGGGGATGCACTATTTCAAGGAAGTATTGGACGAACCGATTTGCCTGGAGGAAACTATCAAGAATTAATTAATTCAATTCGAACAAAATTACTTACGCTCCCTGATAATACGGTTGTTTGTCCTGGGCACGGTCAAAATACAACTATTAAATATGAAAGAGATACAAACCCTTTTTTGACGAATTAAGTTAATGACGATTAACTAAAATCTTTGTACAATATGGCTATGAACCTCACCAAAAACCATCTTTTTAATATTGTTTTTTGGATTATTATTTTTGTCTTTATGGGGTATAAGTCAATTGAACATACCATCCATGTGCATGAACAAGGCGTACTGGCTGTATTTCAAGACTATAAGTTTCAAGCTCAGGCAAGGTTGAATTTTTTAAAGTTAATGAATGGCGATGACCCCGTTCGACCTCCTATTTATATGGATCTCAATTCGAAAATAAAAAGAATTGATTATGAATTAGACCCTTATCAGTATGTAAAGTTAAATAATGAGCTTACTCTTTTTATTAATCAGTCTATCGATCGTTTTCGCTTAACTCAAAAGGAAGCTGAATCCATTGGGAAATTACAAGCTTATGTTGAACAGGAGGCTTTGATTTACAATTCGCATGCAAATTCATTTAATTTACTAATTTCAAGATTTCCTTATAAATTATTTTCTTCATCTTATGAATTGATTCCCACGTTAAATTATGCTTTGGTAGAGGGTGTTATTGTTGAACGATAATAACTTCGGTTTCATTGGTTTTGGTAACATGGGGAGTGCAATTGCTCAACGAATTTTTGAGCAGACAGATTGCCGTTTATTTGCATCTGATCCAGATAAAACCAAGCAAGATTCCTGTAAAATTCCTTCCGATAAGATTACCTTTTGTGAGCCTGAAGGTGTGTTTGAATCTTGTTCAATCGTATTTTTAGCGATAAAACCGCAAATTTTTCCCGAAATTTCATCTAAGTTAGTTCCATTTATTAAATCTCATCATGTCATTATTTCAATGTTGGCTGGGATAAATATTACTTCCTTAGAAGCGAAACTTAATACTACATCTTTAATTCGTATAATGCCAAATACCCCTGTTGCCGTTGGCGTTGGTGTTTCAGGTATTTTATTTCACGAATCGCTTTCTGATGTAATAAAGGTTGAAATTACAAACCTTATTGATCTTCTTGGGCAGTCAATTGTATTAACTACAGAGGATCAAATGCATGCTATTACGGCTATTTCAGGCAGTGGGCCTGCGTTTTTTTATCGTATTATCAATGCGATAGCTTCATTTGGGGTGTCCAATGGCTTGTCTAGAGAACATGCCCTAAATGCAGCACTTTTTACGATGCTTGGCGCAGGGGAGATGTTAAAAAAGACATTGGATCCATCGCAATTAATTCAAAAAGTTGCTTCACCAAAGGGGACAACTGAAGCTGGATTAAATCGAATGGATGCTTTAGAATTTGATCAGTTGTTGCAAGAGGTTCTTCAGGCCGCTAGTCAACGCTCAGAAGCGCTTTCGCGAGGTGAAAAATGATTAATATATATCAATTAGTTAACGGTATTTTTGATGTGGTTTACTTATGCTTACTTGTTAGAATATTAATTTCTTGGATCCCTCATGATCGGTATCACCCGATCCTACAGGTGCTGTATCAAATTACAGATCCTATTCTTAAACCGTTTCAAAATATTTTTCCTACTTCAGTTGGAATTGATTTTTCTCCCATATTTGCTTTTATGTTTTTGGGTATTTTAAAATCAATCATTTTTCGAATTATTTAAGTTTATGATTTTAGCCTTTGAGACATCATGTGATGAAACGTCGGTTGCTATTGTAAAGGATGGTCAAATTTTATCTAATGAACTCTATTCCCAAATTCGACATCATCGAAAGTTCGGTGGTGTTGTTCCTGAGTTAGCTTCAAGGTTACATGCTGAATATGTTGATCAAATACTAGACCGTGCATTAGCTTCAGCTAGTGTTAATTTATCTGATATTTCCCATATTGCCGTTACAGTAGGCCCAGGGTTGGAGGGGGCATTGTTGGTTGGTATTACAGCGGCGAATACGTTGGCTCAATTTTTGAATGTCCCATTAATTCCTGTAAATCACCTTCATGGGCATATCTTTGCTGCAAAAGATGAGTTTAAACTTAGATTTCCTGCAATTGTTTGTTTGGCATCAGGTGGGCATACAATGATTATTGAAATGCCAGACCCATACCAATTTAAGTTTTTATGTAATACAATGGATGATGCGTGTGGTGAAGCTTTTGATAAAGTTGCGAGAATGCTCGATTTAGGCTACCCAGGAGGGCCACAGGTTGAGCAGTTGGCTAAATCTGGCGCCATTACGGTTCCATTACCTCACCCTGTAAAACCTAAAAAGAATATGTTTAGTTTTTCTGGCCTAAAAACAGCCGTACTGTCAGCCATTAATTCCCAAAATTATACCAGAGAAGATGTTGCCGCTAGCTTTCAATTTAAAGTCGCTGAAATTCTAGCTTACAAATTGGAATTTTTTATAAAGCAGCATCATTATGAACAACTTATTTTGTGTGGGGGAGTATTTGCAAATCAAACAATTCGTAGCCACTTATCGAACTCACTAAGTATTGAAAATGTTGTTGTTCCGTCCTTAAAACTCTGTACAGATAATGCAGGGATGATTGGTTTGGCTGCTGAAAGTTATTTGCAACATCCTAAAATTCAACAGTTTAAAATGTCATGTTACCCACAACTTGGCTTAAACTTTCCAGGTGTGAAATGAATTTAAATTTTTCAAACTCACTTCAATTAAAACAATCCTTAAAATTAAATCAAGTGATGATTCAGCGGTTTAATGTTTTACAGCAATCTGTTCAAGAGTTTGAAGAATCCATTCAAGATCAGGCAAAGCAGAATCCTTTTATACGCGTCCGTACACTCTATGACTCTCAACAAAAGGCTTATGTTTCTGATGATGAGTATGTTTCACCAGTAGACTTTTCGACGTATAATGAATCGCTAATTGCGTCGTTAACACGCCAATTGGATGCTCAATTTCTGTCTGAGCTTGATTATGACATTATTCTAATTTTAATTGATCATTTGGACGATAAAGGTTTTTTATCAAACTATAAAGAATTACGTTCTAAATTGTCTCAACAATTCAATGTTGATGATCGATATGTTTTTAAATGTTTAAAAGTCCTTCAATCGTTTGAACCAGATGGCATAGCTGCTCGTAATATTAATGAGTGCCTATGGAATCAGATTGAAAGTTATGGTTTAGATGATTCATCGGATGAGCAAAATTTAAAGACCTTGGTTAAGGATTACTTAGATGATATTTCTAATAAAAACTTTGATATAATTTTAGAGGATTTAGGGATCGACCAATCGCAGTTGGATCATTATATTGACTTTATTTCTCATTTAAATCCAAATCCAGCGTCTCAATTCTCATCGAGTGAAACGGTTACCATTCAACCATCCTTAAAAATAGATGTTCAAGATGGTGTTATTCAATTGACTAACTTAGAAGAAAAACGCATGAGTGTCCATTTAAACGATGAAATGATTCAACAGTTGGATCATCATGTTGATTCGACAACTAAAAAAAAGTTAAATGAGGCTAAGGTTTGGATTGAACATTTTGAAAAGCGACAAGATTTACTTCGCCGATGCGGTGAATATATAGTTCAAAAACAACGCCTTTTTTTTATTGAAGGTGAATCTTATATTCTTCCTTGTTTACAAAAAGATATGGCACTTAGTTTGGGCGTTTCTGAAAGCACAATTTCACGAATTGTGAGAACAAAATATATAGAGTGTGATTATGGCATTCTATTGATTAAAAACTTATGTCAGCGAAGTATTTATGGAAAAACAAAAAATCAAGTTAAACTTTTAATTGAATACTATTGTGAACGATACCCACAGCTTTCTGATCAAAAATTAGCACAATTATTGAAAAGTATTGGGTTGCCAATTGCCCGACGTACTGTAACTAAATACCGTCATGAAACTTCGGTTTCCTCTAGTTATCAACGCAAAAAGCTACATTCCAAAAATAAGCCTCAAGATAGCTAAGTCATTTGGATGTGTGATTTTTATGTTTGAAGGGGTCCCGGCAATGATTTTTCCTTGAATGCCTATGGATTCAATAATACTTGCTTCATCCGTATGGTTTTCCAAATCAGTGGTTTTTAAATAGGCATTCTCAAGGCAGCTTTTGTGAAATCCTTGTGGCGTTTGAACCGCTTTTAAATTATTCCGATTTAATGTTTTTATGATCTTATTACCCTGAACTTCTTTGATAGTGTCAGTGACTGAGATGGCTGGAATAACTACGGGGTGATGATTTAATTCATTGATGATAGCTTCAATTAAATGGGGGGTGATATTTGGTCTAGCCGCATCATGAATAAGAATATTTTTTGCATTTTTATTGGTTAACTGAAATGCGTTGTAGACTGAATTGGCGCGTTGCTTACCGCCTTCGCATAGGATTAGTTTTGATGTGTAGCGAATGAGTGTATCTTCAAATCGACGATGTTCATTTAATGGGCATGGAATAATAATTTCATCAATAAGGTGATGATTATAAAAGGTTTCAACCGTTGTCTCTAAAATTGTTTTTTCATTTAACGTGTAAAATAGTTTTGACTCGGTTTCTGAAAAGCGTGTTCCTGAACCGCCGGCGGGTATAATGACTGAATTCACGAGTCTATCAAACCATATATTTTATAAATATTCGAGAACTTAGAGAGGGAAAAATTACAATTCAATGGTAATCTCACTTAATTCAGTGGACGATCCGGTTTTAAATGTTTCATTTTTTATATCAATAATTAAATAAGATGTATTTAGGTGTTCAATCCCAAACTTTTCAACAATTACATTGCCCGATGTTGTTATAATGTCCTTATTAAAGTCAAATACAAATGAATCACAGGATAGCTTAAAGTCTAATTGTCGGATCGTAACATTTCCATTGAGTTTTAACTGATTTCCTCTTTTTGTAAATTGTGCGCTATTTGCCGATAGGTCTGTTTTTTTCCGTACCATCGATTTTATCTTTACGTTTTTGTATTCCTTATCTCTGTTTTTTAGCCAAGTTAGGTCTTCGAATGAAAATGTTACATTCCCGCTGGCTGTGTAGATATTTGTTAAAAAGTTTAAGTTAAGAACTTCAGAGGAGATGCTTTTTTTATCCTGATTAACTTTAACTTTTTCGTTGTAGGTTGCAATAACTTGCTCATTGTTTTCAAAATCTAAATCGATTTTTTTTGAAGTTATGATCGTTTTTGATTTAATTAATTCATTTATTTGGGGTGTATACTCTTTGGATCTCTCTTTTTTGTATCTGCTTTCAACTCCATTTTTTCCCTTCATTTTAAACTTGTTTACATCAAGCTGAGCTTGATTGATTATGGTTTTTGATGTTGCATTTTCAATGCTTGTTTTCGAATTAAAT
>JAYNJH010000070.1:0-8349 GCA_038109885.1 Candidatus Margulisiibacteriota bacterium
TTTTCTTCAGCTAACTCCAATATCTGCTTTGCGATCTTTCCTTTACCTGAGGCAACAATGGTTGGGGCCTTTTTTGTTTCATTGTCATATTTGATTGCGATTGCCTGTAGATTTTCCTTATCTTGATTGGATAGATCATTAATACTACGCTTTAATTTTTTTTCAAGTTCTTTTCTTTTTTTGTTAATTCGATATTTTTTATTCATTAAATTTCCGTTTGTATCCTTTTCACTTCTGAAATATCTTGTGATGGCGCAATAAATCGCTGTATATTAATATGCTTTCTACTGGTTTTAAACTCCTCAATTTTGTACTGGTACTTAGCTAAACTTTCACTTAATTCATTTCGAAATGAATTAACATGGTGTACAGCTTCTTCATTATCTGAATGGACGGTACACCACACTTTAAACCCCATGACCGTAAGAATAACTGTAATTT
This sequence comes from Candidatus Margulisiibacteriota bacterium, assembly GCA_038109885.1. GTDB lineage: Bacteria > Margulisbacteria > Marinamargulisbacteria > UBA817 > UBA817 > UBA817. The sequence continues at coordinate 442 of JAYNJH010000070.1, forward strand.
TACCGAGCAATTCTGATTCCATGCTTAATATAATCCGGTCTTGTTCACTTGATAAATTATTTTTCTGTTTATCTTTTGCTCTATTGCCGGTTTGTTTACGTAATAAAAGCTCAATGTAGGCTTGGGCTGCCATTGGGTTAGGAATCTGAAAATAATGATAAGACTCTAGGAGGCCCAACGGCTGCTTGATCGAATTTTGATTTAAAATTGATTGTGCTAATAAGTTTTCTTTTAACTGAGAAAGTTGCTGAAGATATTTATTTAATAGATCCCCACTAATTATCCCCTTTTTAGCTAATCCCCCCAAGAAGGCTTTCATTGCAAACAGATCATCTATCATCATTTCTTGATTTGCCAACCAGCGATTCGAACTGTCCATCTTTTTTAATTTTTTCAAGTCATCATTAAACTCTTCAAATGTCCCTATAAACGATTGTAATGCTGGAAAATCTTTGAGTGAGTTTTGAAGTAGATTTGACATTTTTTGTTGCATTACTTGAAGATTTTTCAAGGTTTCAGCTATGGGTGAATTTTTTCCCAATAAATTCTGCAAAATAGATACATCATCAGCGGCGTTGCCTAACCCTTTTGAAACCAAAAGAATTGCACTTTCTTTTGCTGATTGAGATTGTTTTCCCTTTAGTAACTTATTTACCAAGTTTATACTATCTTCAGAAATTTCAATCCCATGAGCGGCCATCATCAGCGCAACATCTTTTAAGTGATCATTAATCGGCATCTTTAAATTTGCCAACTGTTGAACAATATCTTTTGGAGATAAGCTTGATACCCTTGTTGGAATTCCCGCTTCTTGTGTTTGTTGGACCTGTTTTTGCCCAGCCATTTCCCCTACTTTAGTAGGAACTTCAACATTGTTTAGATCGGGAGTAGATACATTACGATTTGCACTTTCAATTTGACCAACATCCTTTAACGGCTGTTTTTGAGTACTTTTAGATCCCGGCCAAATTGGCTGACTTCCACCGGCCATCCCTGAATTAATGATTCCCAAACAATTATCCTTTCTACTATTTCAAAATCTTAGTTAAAAACAATGTCAATTATGATAAACGCAAACCATACTGGCAAATAGATTATCGATAAAATAAACAATTTCTTAGCATTCAGTTCTAAATTTTTAATTCCAGTGAAGATGAACCAATTAAAAACAACAGATAAAGAAACAACACCTACCAAATACAATTCACTTAAAAACCCGATAAAAAAGGGATAAATTGAGGAAAGGGTCATCAATATTGAAAAAAATATCATCTGACGTTTTGTTGCTGCAATTCCACCTTTTTGATTTGGTAGCATGAAAAAACCGGCCGATTTGTAATCATCAAAATATAATATAGACAGCGCAAAAAAATGAGGTATTTGCCAACAAAATAGTGTGAAAAAAAGTGATAAGACAGCTAAATGAAGTGGCGTTCCAGTTGCCACCCACCCACCAATTAAAGGTAGTGCTCCTGGAATGGCCCCAACATAAGTATTTAACCATGAATATTGTTTTAAAGGGGTATAAACAGCAACGTAAATAAACCAGGTTGCCCAACTAATAATTAAAGTAAATATATTTATTTTTAAAACAAACAATGTTGCTAAAATAAACGTAAAAATAATAATTATCACCGCTTCGTTTCTAGAAATTTCACCCGTAATTAATTCTCTTTTTTTGGTCCGATTCATTTTTTCATCAAGTTTAAATTCAATCAAATTATTTGCACCACAGGCAGATGCCGAAAATAAATATGTTGCTAAAATCAAATAAAAATAAGTCAAATTAATCGATAGTGTTTGCGTCGCTAAAAAGTACCCAATAGATACAGTTAAGATTTGAGCACGACTTATACCTGGCTTTGTAAAAGATATGTAATTTTTAATTTTTTTCAACATCGATATATTTATTCTAATAGTCATTGACAATTTTTTACAGTTTTAGTGATAATACTTTTCATTAATCGATTTTTCGAAAGGAATTAAAAATGAATTTTTTACCCCTACTTTGGTACCTGGCGCCTATCGCAGCTATAATTGCGTTAATCACTGCGCGATTGTTTTACATTGCTGTGTCTAAGGAAGATGAAGGCACAGACCGCATGAAAGAAATTGCGGGATATGTTAAAGAAGGTGCTATGGCTTATTTAGCACGACAGTATAGAATCATCACAGTCGTGTTTGCGGTTATTTTTGTTTTACTTGTATTAATGGTCGTTGCCGGAGTCCAAAACATTTTCGTCCCATTCATATTCATTAGTGGCGGTTTGTGGTCAGGCGTTTGCGGTTATTTAGGCATGAAAACGGCTACAAATGCCAGTGCTCGTACAGCAAATGCTTGTCGAGAGTCTTTGAATAAGGGTTTAAAGATTTCTTTCAGAGCCGGAGCTATCATGGGGCTTGTTGTTGTTGGGTTTGGATTACTTGATATATCTGTTTGGTTTTTACTTCTAAATTTCTTTTTTGATAATAATATTTTAGGCATTTCTAATAATTACCTAGCTTCCATTAGTGCATCCAGTTGGGATTCAGCTTTTGCATTAACGAAATCATTTCAACAATATAAATTTGTTGAATTAACTACAGCATTGCTTCCGTATGGTATGGGTGCATCTATAATGGCTCTTTTTTCTCGCGTTGGAGGTGGAATTTTCACGAAAGCGGCTGACGTTGGCGCTGACCTAGTTGGTAAAGTTGAAGCTGGAATTCCTGAAGATGATCCTAGAAACCCTGCAACAATTGCAGACAACGTTGGTGATAACGTTGGAGATGTTGCCGGTATGGGCGCTGATTTATATGAATCATATTGTGGTTCGATACTAGCTTGTGCATCATTGGGAGCAACATTAATGATTGCGAATGCCAAAATGGGTATACTTGATATTAAACCAATATTGGCACCTATGATTGTTGCTGGCGGAGGTATTATTTTTTCAATTCTGGGTATTTTCACAGTTAAAACTAAGGAAGATGCAGATCAAAAAGCACTTTTAACATCATTACACAAGGGAACAAACATTGCCGCTGGTTTAACATTGCTATTTATTGCGTTTCTAGCAACTCAGGGTTTTATTTCATGGGGCGTATTTGGTGCGGTAACTGCAGGCTTAATATCTGGTGTTCTAATTGGTCAAGTTACTGAATATTACACTTCAGATCATTATGCACCAACAAAATCAATCGCTGAAAACTCAGTAATGGGTGGGGCAACAGCAATAATCCAGGGGATTTCGGTTGGAATGCTTTCGACTGGCGTTACTGTGTTAATTATATCTGTTGGAATTATTGCTGCTTTTCTTTTTGGCGGGGGCGGCAATTCCGTAATTCAGGGTATCTATGGAATCGCTTTTGCTGCAATTGGTATGCTTTCAACATTATGAATCACACTGGCTACGGATGCATTTGGTCCAATTGCTGATAATGCCGGTGGAAATGCAGAAATGGCTGGGCTTGAGCCAGAGGTAAGGCAGCGAACGGATGCCCTTGATTCATTGGGAAATACAACAGCGGCAACAGGTAAAGGTTTCGCAATTGGGTCAGCGGCACTAACTGCTCTTGCATTAATTGCAGCTTATATTGATTCAATTAAGATTTGGTTAACACGAATCGCTTCCGAAAGTACTCACTATATTGGATCGATTGGATTCTCAACTCAAGCAGAAGTTGCATCATCATCAGAGGCTATATTCTTAATTGATTCATTAGACATATCAACATTAATATCAATTTTTCAGATCAATGCAATTAATCCTAAATTTCTAATCGGTTTATTTCTTGGTGCAATGACAGCATTTGTTTTCTGTGCATTTACTATATTGGCTGTAGGACGAGCAGCTGGCCAAATGGTAGAGGAAGTTCGTCGTCAATTCAAAGAGATTGATGGAATACTAGAAGGAAAAGGGACTCCTGAATATGCTAAATGTGTTGAAATTGCGACCATTGGTGCTCAAAAAGAAATGATTGTTCCATCTTTATTAGCAATTTTAGTACCAATTGTTACAGGTTTTGTTTTAAGTATTCCTGGGGTGTTAGGGTTACTCGTGGGTGGTGTAGCAACTGGTTTTTCTTTAGCTGTCATGTTAAATAATTCAGGTGGTGCATGGGATAATGCTAAAAAGTATATTGAAAAAGGTGCATTTGGCGGTAAAGGTACAGATGCTCACAAAGCCGCTGTCATTGGGGATACTGTTGGAGATCCGTTTAAGGATACTGCTGGACCATCATTAAATATACTTTTAAAGCTAATGACCATAGTTTCAGTCGTATTTGTTGGTTTAATTCTGAAATTTGGAGTAGTATTATTCTAAGATGAAGATAAAAAACCAGTTATTCCCAAAATGGATTAACTTTTTACCAGCTATTGTATTAATTATACTTTTAGCTGTACTCGGTAGTGTTGTCCATATATTTTGGTTTTGGTTCTCACCTAAAAACCTTAATGTTGGTTATCAACCAACACAACCTATTCCATTTTCTCACGCAAAGCACGTTAATCAAGTTGGTATTGATTGTCGATATTGTCATTCAAATGTTGACAAAGCGGCCCATTCTAATATTCCAGCTACTGAAACATGTATGAATTGTCATAAACAAGTCAAAACTGACTCAAAATACATAAAGAAACTAACCAAACATTACAATGAAAATAAGCCTGTTGAATGGATAAAAGTTCACATGTTACCAGATTATGTGTATTTTAATCATTCTGCTCATGTCAATGTAGGTGTTTCATGTCTTCAATGTCACGGAAAAGTAAATAAAATGGATGTTGTTTATCAGGCAAAATCTTTGAGTATGGGGTGGTGTTTAGAATGTCATCGCGAACCAGAGAAATATTTATGGCCGGTTGAAGAAATAACAAATCTTGATTTCAAACCTGATAATCAACTTAAATTAGGTCTAGAACTTAAAGAGAAATATAATGTAAATCCAGGAGAGGCTTGTAGCGTATGTCACCGATAGATAATTCCAAAGAATTTAGCACGACTATTTTTGAATCCCCTAAATCAAGGAGAGCGGCTCTTAAATCAATCGCTAGTGGTATGACCATAGCAGCATTATCAGGGTGTATCAAAATTAGAAAACCAAAGCAGAAGATCGTTACATACACTAACGAACCTGAAAATTTAATTCCAGGTGAACCTAACTACTATGCCACAAGTCATGAAATCACAAATAATGTAGAGAGCTTGATTGTAACCTCTCATGAAGGCCGTCCAACCAAAATAGATGGAAATCCTAATTACCCTTTAAATAAGGGCAAGTCATCGGCACACATACAAGCAGAATTACAACAACTTTATGATCCTGATCGATTAAAAGAAAATACAATTGATAACAAAAAGGTTTCGAGTTCAAAGATAAAATCACTATTAAATAAATTAAACAGACAAGAAGATACTATTATTGTATTGCCAAAAACAACATCCATACTTAATCAAGGTTTATTAAGTCAGCTAAATAATTCTAAAACACATATTTATTACATTGACCCAGTAAATATTGATAATGAAACAAACTCAGTTAAACAGGTTACTGGATCTTACGGTTATTTAGATTTTGACTATTCAGAATCAAAGTTTATTCTAAATTTTGAAAATGATTTTTTAAGCACAAATTTTAATTCAATCAAATCTCTTAGAGATTACACAGAGTTTCAAAAAGATATTCAGTTTATTTCATTTGCTAGCAACTTGAAAGTCACTGATTCTAAAGCAAACTCAATATTTAAAACATCGCTTCCTGAACAAGAAAAAGTTATTGCATATATTGCACAAAAAATAATTTCAAAATTTGGAAACTATCAAGACAAGAGCGAACTAAATAAACTTGTTTTTGAACCCCCTGTAACATCAAAAGATAAACTTGATAAAATTGTAAATCAATTGATAAAACATCGATCAAGGTCCATAGTTAGAATTGGGGAGTCTCACTCAGTAAATATTCATAAGGTTATATTTATGCTTAACAAATTGTTAGGTAATATAAACAATACAATCAAAATCAACTCTACTGCGCAATATAAAAGTAGATTTCTGAGTGCTGTAGGATTTGAAGAATCAATATCTGATATACAATCAAAGTTATTAAATGAAAAAATACGTAGAATAATTTCTTTAGATATTGATCTAACTCGATTTATTCCTAATATTGAAACCCTCATTAAAAATACGGATATTATTTATCTAACAAATTATAAAAATGAATTTACAAAATTGGCTAATACAGTAATTTCTAAAACACATTTCTTAGAAGATTGGGGATTGTTATTATCCAAGGAAGGTCATGTTTTAATTCAGCAACCATTAATCAATAAATTATATAATGATAACTTCTCAATAAATGAAGTTCTGTTATCAATAACAAACAAAAAAACAACCACATACCAATTTCTAAAACAAACACTAATTAAAATCAAACGAAATTTGTATGAATTAAAAAGAAATGGCTTTGTAAAGGGAAAAACTAGAAGGTTAAATATTAATCAAATCAAGTTATCCCCTACTAAGGAAAATACAAGCCAGTTAAATCTAACTATTCAACCGTCTTACCAAATGATTGATGGTCGATATAGTAATAATGCTTGGCTAAATGAAACTCCTGATCCAACAACAAAACTCACATGGGGAAATGCGTTTATAATAAGTCACGAGTTTTCAGAAAAACATAATGTTAAAACAGGCAATATTATTCAAATTAAAACCGATAAATCAACAATTTCAGGACCAGTACTTATTTTACCTGGACAAGACAATTCAACGATTACGTTACATTATGGTTTTGGAAAAATTGTAGACGGGCGTTTTTCAGGTTTTGGAATTAATGCAGATAAATTCATACCTAATAAAGCTTACAGTGTTTTAGATATTGTAAAAACAAATGAAACCATTACATTAGCCGATACACAAATGAATCATGGAATGGATGAGGAAAGTTTAGCAGCGAGTGGCATTGAAAACAGAATTGATAAGATTTTACAAATCAAAACAGAAGATGAAATAAAACATCCTAAAAAGAAAAAATATCATATACATTCTTTATTTAAAGAGTTGGAATATAAGGGGGAATATCAGTGGGGTATGTCAATCGACCTAAACTCATGTCTAGGTTGTAATGCATGTGTTGTATCATGCCAAGCTGAAAATAATATTCCTGTCGTAGGACGAGACCAAATTATCATCGGGCGAGAAATGAGCTGGATAAGAATTGATCGATATTATATTGAAAATGAAAACAATGAAGCAACCATAAACTTTATGCCAGTGGCTTGTGTTCATTGTGAAAATGCCCCATGTGAACAAGTTTGTCCAGTAAATGCAACCGTTCATGACGACGAAGGTTTAAACGTTATGACATATAATCGATGCATTGGTACACGGTATTGCGCAAATAACTGTCCCTATAAAGTGCGACGATTCAACTTTTTTGATTGGCATCAAAAGAATCCTCAGTCTGTTAAAAAAGATAGAATTCATATATTTGATTATTTTAGAGAGCCCGCAAAATCAACTCAAATGCAATTTAATCCCGAAGTTACAATTCGTATGAGGGGCGTAATGGAAAAATGCACATATTGCTTACAACGTATTAGCAAAGCTAAGATAAAATCAAAAAACAATAACGATCCTAACGTTATTGATCAGCTAGAAACAGCGTGTCAACAATCATGTCCAACAAATGCTATTGTTTTCGGTGATATTAGTAACGAAAATAGCAAAATAAGTAAAAAAAGAAAAAGTAAACGTCGATATGATTTACTTCAAACTGATTTAAACACAAAACCTAGAACAATATATCTCGCAAAGGTTAAAAAGCCGATATGGAATTCAAAGGAGCGCTCAAATGGATATCACTAACGAAGAAATTAAACGAGTTCCCCAAGTTTTAGGAAATAAATCATTTAAAGAA
>JAYNJH010000070.1:8359-9643 GCA_038109885.1 Candidatus Margulisiibacteriota bacterium
TTTCAGATATGATTGCCAAACCGGCTGAGGATAAAGCTCCAACATGGTGGTTTATTGGATTAACGGGATCTGCCGCGTTGGCAGCAATCTTATTTGCTATGATAGGCTATTTGGTTTGGGATGGGGTCGGTGTTTGGGGACTTAATAACCCTGTTGGCTGGGGATTTGCTATTGTAAATTTTGTTTTTTGGGTAGGTATAGGACATGCAGGAACTCTTATTTCAGCTATCCTATTTTTATTCAGACAAAAATGGCGAACATCAATCAATAGATTTGCTGAAGCAATGACGATATTTGCTGTTATCTGTGCAGGTATTTTTCCCGGCATACACGTTGGAAGAGTATGGGTTGCTTATTATTTATTTCCAATTCCAAATTCAATGGTCATGTGGCCAAACTTTAAAAGCGCATTATTATGGGATGTTTTTGCTGTAAGTACATATTTTACTGTATCCCTACTTTTTTGGTATGTGGGTCTAATTCCTGATTTGGCAACATTTCGCGATCGTGCGAAGACTAAAATCAAACGATTAGCTTATGGCGTATTTGCACTCGGCTGGAATGGATCAAGCCGACATTGGATGAATTATGAAAAAGCCTATTTAATTTTAGCAGCAATTGCTACACCACTCGTACTTTCCGTACACTCTATTGTTAGTTTTGACTTCGCTACATCTAATTTGCCAGGTTGGCATACAACCATTTTCCCACCGTATTTTGTTGCAGGTGCAATTTTTTCTGGATTTGCAATGGTTCTCACATTGTTAATTATTGCTCGCAAGATTTTTGGTTTAGAAGATTTTGTAACCATTCGGCATCTAGAAAATATGAATAAATTCATTTTAGCCACTGGAACAATGGTAGGTTACGCATATGCAATGGAATTTTTTATGGCATGGTATTCAGGTAATCAATATGAAGCATTTGCTTTCATAAATCGAGCTTTTGGACCATATTCATGGGCCTACTGGATAATGGTTTCTTGTAACGTAATATCACCACAGTTTTTTTGGTTTAAGAAATTGAGAACAAGCATTCCAGTAATGTTTATAATTTCAATTTTTGTGAATATAGGAATGTGGTTTGAGCGTTTTGTTATTACTGTAACATCGCTTCATCGTGATTTTTTACCATCATCATGGGATTATTATTCCCCAACATGGGTTGATATAATGACATTTGTAGGAAGTTTTGGACTATTCTTCTTTTTATTTTTATTATTTTTAAAATTTTTACCTATGATATCAATATCTGAAGTGAAAGCTGTAATGGATATTGCAGATC
>JAYNJH010000071.1:0-2458 GCA_038109885.1 Candidatus Margulisiibacteriota bacterium
GCATATTTTTGATCAATTGATTAAATAAACCAACTATGGATAAATCCATTGAAAATAAATTTCAAGCAATTCCGGCCCTTGAATTAGAGTTAAAAAAACACCCAGGGTTAAGAAAGGGATAAATGGGAGGTAGGAGCGACGCGACCGCTTAAAAAATAATATTAAGATTAGACCTGATATTGCCGAAGAAATGATCGCTGTATAAATTGCAACCATTGCCAAGGCTCCCTTAAAGGCAAGTAAAATTAATGCAATAATCCAAATATCAGCGCCACCGAATGCGTCTTGTGAATATATTTTTTTCAACCCCCATTTTATAGCCAACAACATTAAGACAATAATCAACACTAAACCAAGGCTCATCGATATTGTTGCCCAATCGATTAAAGGTAATGTAACAATTGTGGCTATAACTAAGTCAATTATTCGTACCGAGTGATGTTTAATATCAATAATCGACAATGCCAAAAATGCTAAAAAACAAGGTAAATATAGTGTTGAAAATAGATTTAATATTAATCCTAGAATCAAGGTCAGCACAATTAAAATGATGGCTATAATTCCTAATCTAGAACTTAAAAACTCACGCCGATATTGTGATATCGATGTTGGTATCCATACCAGTGGTATTAGTATGGCTAAACCTAAAATTGATGCAATGAGCATTAAATTAAATTTACCTGATCTTTGTATGCCTTTACTGTATTTGTCATTAACATTGCAATCGTCATGGGACCAACCCCACCTGGCACAGGAGTAATTGCACTTGTTTTATCTTTAACATCGTCAAAATCAACATCACCTACCAAACGGTACCCCCTATCGGTCCCCTCATCTTCAACCCGATTGATTCCAACGTCAATTACTACCGCATCGGCCTTAACCATATCAGATGTCACAAATAAAGGCTTACCAATTGCCGCAATTAAGATATCTGCCTGATTTGTAATTTCAGATAAATTCTTTGTTCTAGAATGACATACAGTAACCGTTGCATTTGCTCCCAATTCGTTCTGAATTAATATCGCCGCCATGGGTTTTCCAACAATATTACTTCGGCCAATTATGACCACATGTTTTCCTTCAGTATCAACACTGTAATATTTTAATAGTTCGGCGACACCAAAGGGCGTGCATGACTTAAAACTATCTAAACCAATTAATAACCGACCAACATTTACAGGATGAAACCCATCCACATCTTTATGAGGTGAAATTTTTTCTAACATTTTCTGTTCGTCAAACTGCTTTGGCAGTGGCATTTGCAATAAAATTCCATTGACATCTGTCTTTTCATTTAATGTTTCAATCAATTCAGATAATTCGTGTTCTTCAGCTGTGTCGGGCAAAACAAACTCAAATGATTTGATACCTAAATTTTCACACGCTTTCTTCTTCATTCCAATGTAAGCTTTGGATGCTGGATTATCACCAACCAATATAACCGCCAATCCTGGGGCTGTATCCAGTTTAGCGACTTCGTCTTTTAGCTGAGCTAATTTTTCAGCTTTTACAATATTTCCATCGATAAGTCGAGTCATGATTGATCCAATACATGAACACGATTATCTTCAATACCATTGGCATTTTTATCGTAAGTACCATCCTTATACCCCTCATTTTGACGCTTATGATTTAGTTGATTTTTTTTAAGGTATAGATTAATCACCTCATCAGCATCAAGACCAGCAACCGTACACATTGATACCCAAAAATGTAATATATCAACCAACTCAATTTTAATGTTATCCCAATCATCATCGTCTTTTTTCCACCATTTCCAATTCAGGCTATCAATGGCTTCGGCGGATTCTTGTCTCATTGCAAGTTCAAATTGTAAAAAACGTTGACGCTTAACTTCAGGGTCACTAATTTCTTTATACAAATCAGGATTAATTTTTTCATTTAATCGTATTTGTTCCTCAAAAATTTCTTGTAAACTCATGGGTCGCTCCTTCATTGCTCATAGTTAGATTATCCATTATATTTTATCAGACCATGAAAAAAGGCTCAATTGGGCATTGATTTTTTTAATTTTAAATAATGCGAATTCAACCCCTGAATTGTATCTAAAATTGGGGATTCAATTTGATGAACATGAAATCCAGCAATAGTAATTCGTTCTTTTAAATAACGTCCTATTTGACCTTTTGTTCCGATACTTCCACCTAAAATGACATGATTAATCGGTTTGGCTTGAGTCGTATCTTCTTCGGTCCATGGAAAATTCTTTTTGGTTACATGACCGGATTTAATCGCCTGAATCAAGGCGATCCCAACATCAGCCATTTTAACCAAGTATTCATGAGGTGGATCAGAGGCAAAGGTTTCATTCAGCTCTTTTGCCGTCATATTCAAATTAGACAAAACACCGCGACCAGATAAGATATCTTCAGCCATAACCAGCTCACCGTTAATTACAACTTGAAAATCATAAATATGACCATCGGTAAGAAAG
>JAYNJH010000071.1:2491-9417 GCA_038109885.1 Candidatus Margulisiibacteriota bacterium
ACCTAGTGCTTGTGCCATAGCATCATTCATTGCAAATATTTCATTGGTGGGATCCAAATATTGAGATAGCCATTCATGGAAATTATCTTCCGGTATGAATTCATTTGGAAAAACCAGCTGCCGTGCTGAACCGGATCTGCAATGAATATTATAGCCGGGCTCAAAATTTCCTGGAAGAGCCAACAATATGGTTCGACTTAAATGTTCATCATTACCCTCAAATCGCTCGCGACACTGTTTAATTACTTGCGCTAAAAATTCAGGAAAATGCTTTAGGCCTACGATGGTGGGCTTAACTTCCAGCATAGAAATCTCCCCGTTCTCATTGATTATACCACTGGCGGTTTTGGTTCCACCGATATCAATCGCAATTCGGTAAATCATTGATCAAATACTTTACCAGGATTTAAAATCCAATTTGGATCGACATGTCGCTTTATTTGCTTCATTAAGTTCAAATCATGGGAGTTAAACATCAGTGGCAAATATTGCTTTTTTGCAATTCCAATGCCATGCTCACCTGAGATCGAACCACCATAAGCAATAGCAATTCCCATTACTTTCTGAATGATTTCAGTAGATGCCTTAGCCCATATTGAATCCTCAGCACTCATTTTTAAAATATTGACATGAATATTGCCATCACCTAGATGACCGTAACCCAACACTTTTATTCCCGATGGGTGTGTAAGGGCCTCTAATTCCTGAATCACCTCTGGAACATTAGCAACAGGCACAACAATATCTTCCGAAAACTTTTTATTAGCGACTTTTTTTAAGCCAAGAGATACATTTCGTCGAATTGACCAAATATGATCTGAAAATTTACTTGTTCTCATTGGTATAAATTTCTCTGCGTCTCCGAGTGCTTCAATTGCCGCCAGTTGTTGATTCACTTCAGCTTCTGTAAATCCATCGACTTGCCAAATCACATATGAAGGATGCAATTCAAGTTGTAACGGTTCATTCATATAACTCTGAGCGGCTTGCACACATTCTTTGGTGATAAATTCGGCGGTTGAGGGTAAAATTCCGGATTGTAGTGTTTTGTTTAATGCTTCTAATGCTTTTTTTGATGATGCATAACACGCAATGGCCTCTCTGACCTTTTTGGGCTTTGGTCGAAGCTTAAGTGTAATTTCAGACAATAATGCCAGCGTTCCTTCGGATCCAACCAATAGACTTATTAAGTCATATCCGGCAACATTTTTTTTAATCTTACCGCCATACTCAAATGACTCTCCATTCGCCCATACCCCCTTTAAGCCAATAACATAATCTTTAGTAACGCCATATTTTAAGGCTCTTGGACCGCCAGCATTTTCAGCGATATTGCCACCAATGGAACAACGTTTCAAACTGGCGGGATCGGGTGGATAGAATAACCCCTTTGACTCAACTGTTTTGTGTATCACTTCTAATAGAACTCCAGGTTCAACTGTAATTGTTGCATTTTTAATATCAAAATTAATGATTCGATTCATTTTTGATAAGCAAATAATGATCTGTTTAGCCGTTGTTGTTAATGCGCCACCTGTGGTACCAGTACCAGCCCCACGAATAACAAGAACGTGATTTTCTTTATTCGCCCATTTTAATAATCTTTCACATTCATCATGCGTTTTAGGAAAAAAAATATGGTTTGGCTCTATACCATCAAATGAAGAATAATCCCTATAGTCATTCGATGATTTAATTGGCCTGTTTTCGATTGAATTTACTGCATCAAAATTCATTTAGTAATACAGCTGTAGGTCAGCTTCTGTTGGAATTCCAACAAATAATTGACCATTAATAAAAAATGTTGGGGTTGAATGAATATCGAGACGATTCCCTTCTTTAATATCTTGATCCACAACATTCTGAGCATCTTGTTTACTCATGCATAATGAAAACTCTTCTAAGTTCAAGTCCAATCGTTGCGCTAGCTCAACTGGCTTTATTTTAGAGAATTTCCTTTGATTTGCAAAAGCGATCTCAACGTAATCAAAAAAACGATCTTGTTTCGCTGCACAGACACTCGCCTTTGAGAATTTTTTTGAAAAAGGATTGTGTGGTAAAGGAAAATGACGATATTCAAAATACAAATCCGAGCCGAACTTGTCAATTAGACGTTTAATGGCGACAAACGCATCTTTACAATGGCCGCATTGTAAATCTGAAAATTCGACGATTTTTATTGGGGCATTTTTATCACCAATTGAAAACACTTGATATGGATTTTTACGTATATTTACGGGTGTGGTGGGTATTAGATTAAGCTGGGCATTATATAATGGATATAATGTTTTAATATGATTGTTTACTGCAATAAACTCTTTTTGACGAACCAAGTAGTTTTTAATCATGGGTTTTAATTCGCTAAGTGTTTTATCTTTTGGCATACTATCTTTTTGATTATTATAAAATGTCATGATGTCTGAATCTGAAATTTGGATGGTTGGAATTACAACTTCGTTAACGTAATCCTTTATACTTTTCTTTTCTTTTTTAGCATGCATTTCAAGTAAAATAATATTGAAGAGTTGACGTTTTAGTTGATCTTCTTTTTGTTTAATATCTTGCCAATCATGATGAAGTGGCGATTCCTTAAATTGTTTTGTAGTAATAATGTCGCCTGAAATTTCACCAATAACGTTTGATTTAAGCGAATTTCCAGCACCAATTTTAGCTAAACCAAAGGTTAATGGCAGTAAGGCAAGTACTAAGTATAATAATATTTTTGAGAATGACAACGTAATATCGATTGTTTTATCGACTAAGTATTCTCGATAGGATTGTATAAATAGAATAACTAAAATTAATGAATTTAGTGAACAAAATGCACAAAATGAACCGATATAAACAAACTGTATTGAGAACAATATAATTCCCATTGCCGCAGCGGGAGTGGTTAAAAATAATTTTAAGGTTTTTGCTTTATTTTTCTCGATCTCATTCCGGTACAATAAAATTTCACTTAAAATTAAGATTAAGTAAAGAGACACCCCAAACGCTGCAATTGGAATCCCCAATAATGAACCATAAGCGGATGTAATAACCGTTTCACAGCCTTTACCGATAGCACACCCAAAGCCAGTATTGTAATGTAAAAAAGTTAAATAAACCGCATTAATTAAACCGATGATAGATAGTATTAAATTCATGCTATTATTCTAATTTAAATACGAATGAATATCAATTATTGTTCTGCTTTGGGAGTACCTAAAATAACTGCCCCCCCATCCGATTGAATTATGATATTTTCGGTAATTATCAATGCATCATTATACGTACCCGGTTTAAGTTTTACACGCCCGCCATCATATATTTTTTTTAGTGCTTCCTTTAATTTTTTATAGGGTCTAACCTTCGTTCCTTTTCCTGTACCAGTGTAATTTGAATCAATAATGATTTCTTTTGATTTCAATTCAGAGCTATCCCAACGCAGGGATAGTTCATTTTGAATCTCCTCGATTTCATCATCTGTCAAAATACGGTTATAAATTAACATTTCATACATTTTTCCCTCAAACGCGTTATTGATGCTAACGCCTGATTTTCCAAGATAAAATGTATCTGAACTCTTTCGTGCGAGTAACAAAACTTTTGAAAACAACTGCTTGTAACCTGTTTTAAAATTAACTTCATTGTTACTTGCATTCGATGTCATGACATAAATAGTGGTTCGGTCTGTATTAATACTCGCATCACTATGTTGTTCGTAATTGGTTGTATCTTCACCGGTCCCCACATTGATTTGTTGATTTTGAAGATTTAAGAACGTTGAGGAATCCCCCCAAACATGCCCTGTTCCTTTCGCAACAATAAAGATGGTCATTGAATCTGGTTTTGGTTGACTAAATACCAAATGCTGTGTCCCACTGAATTCGATTGCATTTTCACTGGAAATATATGTCGGCATTATTGCGGTTATGGTTTGAGTAAAGTGGATACCATTACTCATCAAATTTAACAATCGCTTTACCTTACCTGATTGAAGCCTTATAAATTCTGGTTTGGCAGAAAACCAACCAATTAATCCCACTTTTTTATTGCCCTCTTCAATTTCGGGGATCATACTTGCAATATCTAATGTCGTTTCTGAATTATTTGAATCTGTATCCAGTTGAAGGTTTGTCACTGAGTTTATTGCACCGTAACCAACATTCCAACTATCTGGAAAGTAATCACCATCTGAATCCAGGGATGCCGCAATATCTAATGGAAAAGCGTCATTTTCATCGAGTACGCCATCGCCATCATCATCGCTGTCTGCATTATTTCCCGTACCATCGCCGTCGGTATCTATGAATTCAGTAGCATCCAGTGGGAATGCGTCATTTTCATCGAGTACGCCATCGCCATCATCATCGGTGTCGGTATTATTATTAATACCATCATCATCAAAGTCTGCTTCGATAATACTTATACTTACCGTTGCATTTGTGTCACTATCATCTTCGCTATCATTTGCTTTGTATGTAAAACTATCTGAGCCCGCATAATTTGCATTCGGTGTATACGTCGCAACTCCCCCTGATATCGATACAGTGCCATTTGATGGGGTTGTGACAACACTGTATGTCAGACTATCTCCATCTGCATCACTCCCATTTAATGTGATCTCTAATATATTATTTTCATCACCACTTGCGCTTACGTTACTGACTGTGGGAGTTGTATTTGGAGGTCCTGTATAAGTTATTGATATAGATCCATCTGCTTCATAATCGGTGTATCCTTGTGTATGAGTCACATTTGTTGCAGAAGAAATTACATAAGAAGATCCGCCACCGCCGCCGCCGCCGCCATCATCATGTTTATAACCACCGCCAGCACCACCATAATAGCCAGCACCGCCGCCACCACCGTCTCTTTGTGCTGATTGTCCGCCTGGATTAGCACCATACCCACCTTGCCCTAATGAACCAGCACCTGAATTTGTTTGTGCTGCACCTCCGGAAGACTGTGTTCCTCCTGGACCTCCCATTCCACCTTGCCCACTATTACCTCTTTGCCCTGTTTGACCAATGATCCCTCCACCATGACCACCATTACCTCCATATTGCGAATACCTTCTTTGGCCACCGCCGCCACCCCCAGAGCCTGCAACCAATATCCTATTTGATAATGCATTACCGCCTCTTCTTATATCAGTAGCACCACCACCGCCACCACCTTGAATACTTCCGCCATTTCCTCCACCATTAAAACCACCTTGATAGTTTTCTTTGGTCCATAAATTATCTGCAAGAGAATTTGTTCCTGGATTAACCGATGTATTTTTACCTCGTCCGCCTACATAAATATACAATATTTCACCAGCTGTTACAGCTAATGTTGCTTGAACTCGCCCACCTTTTCCACCTCTTCCATTTTGATCTGTAGCACCATGCCCCCCCGCTGCTCCTGTAGCATCAACAATTATAGAAGTAATACCGCTGGGTACTACAAATGTTTGCTCAGCTCCTGTATAGAAAAAAGTTACTGTTTCAGTGGCATAACTTTGTTGCTGAAAATTACATACAAATAAAAAAACGAGAGCTACGTTTAGAATTGAACGCAAATATTTAAAAGTGGATAAAAATACTTTGTTTATATAAAATATTTTAATTTTAATCAAAGCGAGCGCTCCTAAAACATCCCCAACCTGCCCTTTTATTTTGATAAGATTTAATATAGACACTCACCTTTTCTTTAAATTGTGATAAAGTTACAACCATAAAAAAAATTACAGATACTTGAATTAAGATACTTGTAACACTTAACAATTTAAAAACTCCTTATACTTGATCCATTCTTTTTTATCGCTATTATTCCAAAATATGTCTTTAATTGAATTTATCGATAAATTAATATTGTCTATGGATTTTTTTGGTCTTGTCTGTTTCCAATAAAAAATGGATGAGGGGTGAAATACATCGATCTGTTTAATCATAACGCCCCCTCTCTTTATTATTGCAAACTAATTAGTGTTAAAACCATTCCATTGTCCGTGCAGGTTGACATGGCTTTCCCGAGTACTGAACCAGGAATGATAGCATCTCCACTTCTCATGGCATGCCCTTCTTGGGAGGATGTTGTCAGTAAATCACCAATTTGAATTTCACCATTTTCATTTGTACATTTCACCCAAACTCGACCGGTTAATGCAATTGGATACTCACCATCGGCGAGCGTTCCTGTTTGTGTCATTATTAAACCGGCGTTGATTCCATTTGCGCCACTAACAACACCAGCTACCTTTGTATCATTTGATTCATATGAAACAATGAGTTTTCCAATATTGTTTGGATCAATACTAACAACCGTTCCTGGCTCAACCTTATTATCTGCTATTATATGAAACCCTTCCGCTAAATCAGATCCACCGGATATGTATATTGCGCCATCAATTTGAGCATCGCCACCAACATGTAGTTTCACTTCCGTATTTGTTGTTGGGGTTTCATTTTCAGCTCCCACAAACATACTCGTTGCTCTTGTGGTACCTAGAATTGGATTCCCGACTTCCCAGTTACCATTATTATAAGTTAATACACTTCCCAATGCCGCACCCGTCAGGTTAACATTTGTTAAATCAGAAATGCTTAGGGTGCTATCAATCCAGGCTGAACCATCGTACTTTAAAACATTTCCGGCGGCCGCATTTGTTGTATCAACATCGCTCATTTCACTCACAGCTAAATTCGCATCCACCCAATCCGATCCGTTATACTTTAATACTTGACCATTAAGAACTCCGGTTGTATCAACGTTTGTCATTTCTTCAATTAAAAGTGTATTATTCACCCAATTGCTTCCGTCATACTTTAAAATATTACCGGTAATTACACCACTAATATTAACATCGTTCATATCCCCAACTACTATTTGATTAATGCTTGCCTGCAATGCCGCATCGGCGGCATCACTATCGATCTCATTTTGGTCAATGTCAGCTT
>JAYNJH010000072.1:0-9299 GCA_038109885.1 Candidatus Margulisiibacteriota bacterium
GTATAATAATAATACAAAACCTTAATTAAAATTCGAACTAAAAAACGATAGATAACATAGATTATGGGGTGGTAATATTTTCTACATAAATAAAGACTGCCAATATAACCACCAATTTGAGTTTCAATCCTTTGGAATTTTGTTGATAATCCCCCATGATGAGTTACTTGAACCAAAGGATAATATATTAACTTCTTCTTATGGCGCTTAACTTGCATGGCAAAGTCTACATCATCATTATAGAAAAAAAGGTTTGGGTCAAATCCACCGATATCCTTAAAAAAAGCTGTTTTAATGAATAAGGATGCCCCAGATAGAAACGGAACCTGTTTAATATGGCTGGTTTTAAAACGAAACTGGTTTAATCCACTGCCTTGCGTTTGAATTGATCCATCGGTATTTAGCAGTTTCGGTGAAATGCCAACAATCGAATCATCCGATTTAAAGTGATTTAAAATTGGAGTAATAATATCTTTTTCATGTGAAAACTCGGTGTCATTATTCAATAACCATAAGTAAGGGGTCGTTAATTGAGGAAGTAAGATATTATGCGCATTTGGGAATCCCACGTTAGTATCATGTTGATGGATATCAATTTGGGCGGCATACTTTTGAATTATTTCAATGGATTGATCCGTAGAAGCATTGTCAAAAACAACAACCTTAAAATCATTAAAGAATTCACGTTGAGCTAGAACAGAATCCAAACAAGCCGATAAAAAAGCTGCACCATTATAATTAACAATAATTATGGTTAGCAGCATTTAGTTTGTGGTCGTTTGTGATTTAGGTAAAGCATTCACTAAATCTTCAAAAGTAATCATTGCAACGTCGTGTATAAGCGGGTGTGCAAATGGTGCAAGATTGTTTGATGAGGATTCAATCAGGGATAATTTAAGTTCATCAACTTGAGTTGGTGTGTCGATTTGAAAGGCCCAAAGTTCGGACGAGTGAACAGCCGTGACTTCCCCATGGCCAATGAGTTGGTTTAAACTTTTAACTTTAGAATTGAGATTCAGGGGGGATTTTCGACAAACATTAAAGTACGTTTCATTTGCATTAAAGTGATCCGGTGATGTGATCAGGTGGTGTTTGTTTGGGTTAGCAAAAACATATGAGTTTTCAATTTTTTCAAGCAGTTCATTTTGATCAAAGTGCCCGATAATTTCAAATTGTTCATAGCGGTTTATCTTTTTAGGTTTAGTTTCCCCCACATAATAATTATCAAAAAGCTGTTGAGCACTAACTGCGGCTAAATCTTTTTGTTTTAAAGTGGTTAAAATAATCATTTCTGAACCTCAAATGCCCGAAACAAAGACTTGAAGTCAATTAAGTTTAAATTATGTTTTTTTGCATATGCACGAATTGAAAGGGGGTAGCATTTCGAATCCAGAGATCGTTCCGGATGAGGCATAATGGCAAGTGCATTTCCGTTGGTATTTGAAATTGCGGCAATGCCTTGCTCGGCACCATTCGGTGTTATTGGAAAGTCAGATGTTGATTTTCCATCAATAGATGTGTATTTCATGCCACTTTTGGGTGAGTAGTTCAAAATGAATCGGCCCTCACCATGACAGATTTGAATTGGTAACACATCGTTATCACTTAAAGACTTTAAAAACAAATTGTCTTTTGAATTAAACGGGGTTAAAAATCCCCAATCACAGATAAATCCAACCATCTGATGGTCAATATAATTGAAATCTATAATATCGTTTTGGTCGGAAAATAATCCGGATTCAACTAAAATCTGAGCGCCATTACATATACCCAAAATGGGTTTTTGATAAACTTCAGATTGTTGTTTTATTTTATCAAGAATGGGTAATTTAGCAGCAATGACGCCAGCTCGAATTCGATCTTGAAAACTAAACCCGCCCGGCAAAATGAAACCATCAAACCGGTCCAATGACTCATCGGTATTCCAAGGAACCAATGTGTATTGGATTTGGTTGCTTTCAAGTGCATCGCAAGTTTCATTTTCGCAATTACTGCCAGGAAATTGAATAACAGCTACGCTCATCGAAAGAAATCTCTCTCAACATTAATAGCCGCAATCATTCCATCTGAAACTGCAGGTGCGATTTGGCGCACTTGTTTACTTCGTATATCACCAGCCGCATAAACCCCTTTTATGTTGGTACGCATGTACTCGTCAGTGACAATGAATCCTTTTTCGTCAAGCTCAATATCAAATCGTACAATATCTTGGGGAGGAACACGGCCAACATAAATAAAAACACCTTGAGCATCCAACCAAGTGGATTGCCCAGTGATTACATTTTCTGTATGAACGCGTTCTACATGATCTACGCCAAAAAGTTCTGTAACTTTCGAATTCCACATAATCGTTATCTTTGAATTACTTTCGATACTGGATTTTAGTTTTTTTACAGCTCGGATTGAATCATAGTTATGTACCATATATACATGATTTACAAACTTTGAAAGGTAGTCAGCGGCATAACATGCACAGTTTCCACCCCCAATAACGACAGCATTTTTATTTTTATAAGACGTTGGGTCTGCTTGAGCATAATAGGACACGCCTTGCCCCATAAATCGGTCTTCAAAATCTGCGTTTAATCGTTTAGGTTCTAATCCTAAAGCTAAAATAATTGTTTTTGTTCGATAACTATTCCCTAGAGAAGTCGTAACCGTCTTGATTGGCCCTTCCAAGCTAATAAAGTCAATGACAGTTTCACAGCAGTAATAAATATCATGTGAGAATAATTGAGATTCCATTTTTAGGCCAAGATCAGGGCCTAAAATTCCATTGGGTTGTCCAATAAAATTATCAATTTGACATGCTGTGGAGACTTCTCCGCCAGGCAATGCTTTTTCAATAATAAGTGTTTTTAAATCTGCGCGAGATGCACAAATCGCAGCTGACATTCCAGCAGGACCAGCACCAATAACAATAACATCAAAAGAATCGTTATTTTCAGGGGGTTTACGAATTAACTCAGGTTTTGTTTGGGTAATATCAATTGAATCGGTATCTGAAAAAATCATAATTACTCTTTTATAGTTAGTTTTATCCTTTTATCTGAGATAATGGTATCTGTCTTTAAGTTATAGAGTAATTGATTCGATTTGATTTGGCTACCATTTTGTTCAACCTTTACGTTGTTTAAAAGCGTAAGTATTTCATAATTACTAATTTTCAAATCATCTGATGTTGCCTTATGGGAATTGTATTTCAGCGAATTGTTTCCTGTGCCACTAATCTCACCGGTTGCATAATTAATTTGAAACGACTCTCCACGAAGCGTGGAGTTGTTATTTTTTATTTGAACATCATCAGTAAACCTTCCGGTTTGTTCGTTAAAATTATATGAAAATGTTTCGGAGTGAATGGCAAGTTGATCGCTTTTGAACTTGGTGTTTCCTGTAGCGATTATTGTGTCTGGAAATTCAAGAACTAAGGTATCAGAACGAAACTCAATTTTTTCCGAGAAACAAGATACTGTTAAAAAGCTTAGTAAAATAAAAATCAATGGTTTCACAATATTTAAATAATATATTTATAAATTAATTCTTAACAATAATAATTTTTATTGATAATATACTTTAAAAATTGATCCGGTAGCTCAGCTGGTAGAGCACCTGACTTTTAATCAGGTGGCCGTGAGTTCGAACCTCACCCGGATCACCACTTCTTATGCGTAAAAAATATCTCTCTACCCTCTCATCTCTAATTTCTCCAAAAAGGTTTGAGCATTCCCTTAGGGTAGAACAAGCAGCAATCAAATTGGCTAAAAAACATAACCTTAATCAACCAGCGGTTGGATTTGCAGGGTTATTTCATGATATCGCGAAAGAATCCACCCCAGCTGATTTATTAGCCTTGGGTGTAAATTGCAATCAATTTAATGAATGTTGGGTAAACTATCCATCAGTTTGGCATGCATTTGTTGGCCCGCTAGTGGTTTCACACGTCTTGCCAGAGGTGAAATTGAATTATGAAGATGCCATTCGATTTCATACCACTGGGCAAAAGAATATGTCTGTTTTAGCAGAGATTATTTTTGTTGCTGATTTTATTGAGCCGGGTCGAAAACATCCTGATCGTAGTATGATCGAATCGGTAGCTATGGATCATTTGGCATCAGCCGTTGCACTTATTACTCAAAAAACAATTGAGAGGCTAACCCGAAAGAATGCTCAGGTGCATCAATTTACATTAAGTTGCGCCGAATGGTTTGCTCAATTCTTAGAGTAAAAATGAAATTAAAACCAACCACCGTATCGATTGGATTAACTAAATTGAAAAAGCCACTTTTGGTTATGTTTTTCGGTATCATCGGGTATTTATTTTTAAAGTCGATGACAATGTTTTTGTTATTTATCAATATTATTGGGATTATGCCGGAACGGATTGATACAGGTAAAAATATTTTAATTGTGGGCACCGATAACGTAAAGGGGTCAAAACGTTCGGATGTGATATCCATAGTCCATATTAATCGAAACTTATCAAAAATTAGGGCGCTATCGATCCCTCGAGATACAAGAGTTAATATTGAGGGGGTTGGGATTTCTAAAATAAATCATGCGTATGCCTATGGTGGGATCGACTTATTAAAAAAAACCACGGCTGAGTTTTTGTCCATTCCAATTCATAATCATATTATTCTGAATGCCGATGGCTTAATGAGCATTGTGGATGAACTAGGTGGAATTTCTGTAAACATAGAAAAACCCATGGTTTATGACGATTTTGCAGGTAATTTACATATTAATTTTGAGCCAGGGCTAAATCATTTAACCGGGAAGAGTCTTTTGAAATACATTCGGTTTCGAAATGATTCGGAAGGGGATATTGGCAGAATTAAGCGCCAACAAGATGTGATTAATCAAGTATTTGAAAAAGTTTTTAATTTTAAAACATTAATTATTTCACCGAAACTAATTCGTATATTTCTTGCATCTGTAAAATCTGATATTTCATTCCAAGATGCAAGCCGATGGTTAAATCATTTTATGGCATCAAAGTCTGATCTTGATTTTGATTTTTATACTGTTCCAGGTAGTATTCGCATTATCAAGGGGGTGAGTTATTGGCGCCCCAATATAGTTTATTTGGATAATTTAATTACGAAAACATTTGTTGATTATCAATTCAGTGATCAACAGAAAGCGTTGAAACCTGAAAAGCGATTTGTGTCTAAAAGTCAAATTAAGCGCGTGAAGCAGCAGATTGTATTGGATAATCAACAATTGATAAAAAATGAAACTCCGATCTTAGTTGAGGTTTTAAATGGAAATGGCATTGCAGGGCTTGCATCGAAGACAGCACGATTTTTAAAGGATCATAATTTAGTCATAACCAATGTAGATAACTCGGAGTCTTTCAACTATAAAAATACAGTTATTGTTGATTGGAAAGGTAATCTGGAAAAGAGTTTGAAAATTGCCAAGTTGCTAAATGTTGATCCGGCCAATATAGTGGTATATGACCGGCCGAATAAACCATTAGATATCACCTTGGTTTTGGGGCTTAATTGGTCTGAAAATTATGTAAATGGACTCGCGAAAAAATGAAAAAAGAAATTGAATTAATTGTTAATGAATTAAGTGATAAAAAGGCAGACGATATTTTGGTGGTCAACTTTGAGCCTGGAGTTCACCCAGTAACGGATCAAATAATAATTGCATCTTCCATGAATGACATCCATCTTAAATCTTTGGTGGAATCCTTGCAGCGGTTTTATAAAAATAATAAAAGCACAGATCTAAACAACTTAGACTTTTTAGGAGTGTCAGGAAAGCCTGATTCAAAATGGGTTATTATGGATTATAATGATTTGATAATTCATCTAATGGATAAAGAAATTCGTTTACAATATGATTTTGATAATTTATTTGCTGCTTATGAAAATTATCGTTATCATTAATTCATAATTTTGGGGTTATAGCTCAGTTGGGAGAGCACTTGCATGGCATGCAAGGGGTCGGGGGTTCAAGTCCCCCTAACTCCACCAAAAATTTAGTCTTATGAATTAAATTCATAAAAGCGATCAATGCATTCTTGAATATTTGAATAGGTAAGGTTTTCCATAGAATGAACCAAGTAGATTCGAAAAGGTACATTTTGGATGCATATAGCGATCAACGCATACTTTCTTTTAATCGATATAATATGTCGGCAACGTTTAGATTCAATAAACAAACCCAAAGTTAGCTTTTGAAAATGCTGCCGATGTGGCGATTGTTTTAGTAATTGGTGTATTCTTTTAGAAGTTAAGAGATTAATTATACACATAATTATACATATTATTAAACATAAATAGGGATGTCAAATTTTACAGGGTATTGTCAAAAATGAAATATGAAAATAGACTATTAGATGTGGCAAAAGCTGAAAAAGTATTGGAATTAATTCGTAATAAAACAAAGCGGGTCAATCTGGCCTTAAATCCTCATTTATGGCAATTATTCGAAACTTGTGTTGGAAAAGAAAAAGTGGCGCCCACACATAAAATCGAGGAGCTTATAATTTCATATTTAGATCAGCATGGTTTTTTAGATGAATGAAACCATTTCTCGTTTAAAACATGAATGGGACATCGTTACAGAAATTAAAAAAGTTGTCCAACTTACAAAGCGGGGGCAAAATTTTGTAGGGTTATGTCCATTTCATAGTGAAAAGACACCATCGTTTTATGTAAGTCCAGGGAAAAAGATTTTTCATTGTTTTGGATGTGGTGAAAATGGGGATGTGATTTCGTTTGTGATGAAGCATGATCACTTATCGTTTAAAGAGGTGGTTTTAGAAAAGGCTAAAGAGTTTAATATTCCGCACCAATTTTCACAGAATGAGTCTGAGTCATCCAGCTTAGATAAGTTAAGGGCATTCTTAAATTCCCTCCAATTGCAATATGTTCATTGGCTAAAACAAAACCAAGATCCCATGGCTTACTTGCAAGATCGTGGGTTGTCTAATGCGGATATGGCCATGTTTGGGCTGGGGTATGCTCCGGAGTCACGGGTACAGCAAGCTTGGTTAAAAGATAATGGCTGGCTTGAAATTTGCAAGGATACGGGTTTGTTTAAAGACGATGGTTACCCGTTACTTCAACAGCGCTTAATTTTTCCAATTCACAACTCTCGTGGAATTATTGTTGGCTTTTCAGGCCGGATCATTAATGATAGTCAATTGGCGAAATATATCAATTCACCAGAATCAGCGGTATTTTCAAAAAAGAAAATACTCTATGCTACGCATTTGGCCAAGTCAGCAATCAAGAATGCGCAATCATGCGTGGTTGTTGAAGGGTATATGGATGCAATTTCGATGCATAAGCGAGGTATCAATAATGTCGTTGGTGTTATGGGGACAGCGCTAACGGATGGCCATGCTAAAGAACTGGCAAAGTATACAGATAATGTTACGCTTTTATTTGATTCGGATAAGGCGGGTCAAGCGGCAATTGTTAAAAGTTTGGATGCATTGTTATTAAATAACCTAGTTGTTCGAGTAGCTTCAATAAACGAAAAAGATCCGGCGGATTTTTTAGAGAAGAATAACTCAGATGTTTTGAATTCAGTTTTAGACACAGCCCCTATTTATATGGATTTTTTCATTCATAAATTAATAGAAAGTGGGGCATTAGATGATCCACAGAAAAAATCCAAAGGGGTAATGTTTTTATGTGAACATTTATCCAAAGAGAAAAATAAAGTGATTAAAGATGATTACAAGCGAATTATTTCAGATAAATTTTCTGTTTCAATCAATGTTATTGAATCGTACTTGGCGCCAAAAAGTTCAAGCGGATACCAGCCTAAAATAGAAATTAAAACCAACTCGAAATTTAAAAAAGCAGAAGAGGTGGTGGGGTATCTTTTAGTTACTGATTTAGAGTTCAGAAGAAAGAATTTGAACGACCTCCAAGATTTAATTCCATTTTTAAGCGTCAAAGAGATTTTTAAGCAATTTGAAAAATCCGACGCGATAGATTATGAAATAATTAATGAAATAAGGGATTCAGAAATTAGGAATTTTCTGGTATCATTAATTATTAAATTCACAGAATTAAATATATCTTTCAAACAAACAGAAATGGAGGAGTACAAACAGATTTTAAATCAAACAAAAGTAGAGAGTCGAATTGCTGAAATTCGGTCTTTGCTTGCAGATGTTCAGGGAAATCAAGAAAAAGAATTATTAATCGAATTATCAAGATTAATAAAAAAAATTAAGTGAGGTGAAAATGACAGTTACAGAATTAGAAGAAAGATTTGATTGCGAACCCATGAATTCTTCTATCGAAAAGGAGCCCGTAAATAATTCCCAAACCAACGAAGAAACCACTGACATTTCAATTGATTTAAATGCGTATTATTCAATGTTAAGTTCTGAGTCATCTTCAAATGAAGATGCCGTTAAAATGTACTTAAAAGAAATTGGAAAAGCCAAACTGCTAAATAAAGAAGAAGAATTAGAAATTGCTAAAAAAATGGATGAAGGATGTGAGTACAGCAAAAAAGTGTTAACGGTTTGTAATCTTCGATTAGTTGTAAGCATTGCTAAGAAATACACGGGTCGTGGTATTCTTTTCCTTGATTTAATTCAAGAGGGGAATCAAGGTTTAATGCGAGCGGTTGATAAATTTGATTATCAAAAAGGATATAAGTTTAGTACTTATGCTACATGGTGGATTCGACAAGCGATTACCAGAGCAATTGCAGATCAAGCTCGAACGATTCGAGTTCCCGTTCACATGGTTGAAACAATTAATAAGTTGAGAAAATCCATACGAGAGTTAATGCAAGACCTTGGAAGAAAGCCTTCTGAGATTGAAATTTCAGATTACACTGGTATTTCCTTGGATAAGGTTCAAGAAATTATTTCAATTTCTCAAAGTCCGTTATCATTAGAAACGCCAATTGGTGATGAAGAAGGTAATTATTTAGGTGATTTTGTCGAAGATCAATCCATGGAATCTCCGGATGCAATAATTTCTAAAGATAACTTAAAAGATGGTTTAAATGCCATATTAAGTGATTTAACTGAAAGAGAAGCTAGAGTTATTCGATTAAGATTTGGTTTTGATGATGGTAAAGCTCGAACCTTAGAAGAGGTCGGTAACTTATTTGATGTTACTAGAGAACGAATTCGCCAGATTGAGTCTAAGGCATTACGTAAGTTAAGGCATCCAAATCGAATAAAGAAATTAAAAGAATTTGGTTTAGCCAATTGAAATTAAGTTAACTTTCATCTATATTTATCATCAATGGGGCCCATAGCTCAGTTGGTTAGAGCATCCGGCTCATAACCGGCAGGTCCTAGG
>JAYNJH010000073.1:0-9235 GCA_038109885.1 Candidatus Margulisiibacteriota bacterium
AATAGTCGTTCGTCATCCACTAAAAACGAAAAACAATTGGTGATTAATCATCTAGACTTAGTTAAATTTGTTGTCAATCGATTAACAATGAATTTACCACCAGGTATTACCAAAGATGACCTACATGCGATTGGCAGTATGGGTTTAATTGATGCGGCTAAAAAATTTGATGAGACCAAAGGGGTTCAATTTAAAACTTATTCTGTTCCACGCATTCGTGGTGCGATACTTGATGAATTAAGGCGTTATACATTGGGTGGACAAACCTTGTGTCGAAAAGCAAGGCAAATTGAACAAGCTACCAAGGCGATTGAAATTCGAAAAGAGGGTGTGTCTGCTTCAGATGATGAGTTGGCCAATGAGTTGGGCATTAGTAAAGAAAAATTACATAAAATGATGGCTGAAGTGTCACGTTCTTTTTTAATTTCATTGGATGAGCCAACGTATTCAGATAATTCTACAATGAGCTTTGCCGATACTATTGAAGATCAGAAAATGATGACCCCGGATACTTTTTTAGAAAAGAAAGAACAAAAACATTTGATTAAAAAGATAATTCAAGAATTACCAGACCAAGAAAAGAAGGTTTTGGTTTTATATTATTTTGAAGAGTTAACATTAAGGGAGATTGGTTTAATTTTGAGCGTGAGTGAGTCTCGTGTTTCTCAGATTCATACCAAGGCGGTTTTGCGTTTACGATCTCGCCTAAAACAATTAAACTATAGATAATGAAACTGCTTGTTTTTATATTTTTATTTTCGTGTCATCTTTTTGCAAATGTTTATCAATTATCTACCATTGTTGATGAACAGCAGTTGGTTCCTGTTATTAAAATTAATGGTAAAGTGGTTATTGAAATTAAAGAGGTTGGAACAAAGCAGGTTTTTTCGTCACCATTTGAACGTTCAGAAAAGATTTTTAAAACATTAAAAGAGTTGGGCACTCAGGCATCCAACTTAAATCGGATTCGAATTCGTCGTAGTCCAAATAAAGCGGACTACATTGCCTATGTTGATAATATAGAGTTGTATCGTGTTACCCCTTCCGATGTTGTTGGGTCTGAACTATCTGTATATCAAATGGCTAAATTGTGGCGAGATAATATTAAAACAGCTGTTAAAACCATGACCCCCATGGATGAACGTGCTCTCAGTGAGGAAAGTTTGGTCGATGATGCCATTCCTTTAATTGGGTTTTTGTCTTTATTTTCAAGCAATTCTTTTTTTGTGATGGCAATTCAATTTAGTTTATTTGTCTTAATCCAAATGGCGGCTATTTTATTTACATTTAATTTTTTGAATCGACGAAATAAACATGTATTTGACGAATTTCATAATCGTCTTAAAAAATTTCATCATAAACAGATTCAACAAAATAATTTACTAACAGCCATGGAAACTCAAATTGAAGATTTAGTAAATCAACTTCCCGACAATGGCCGTAATAATATTTCTAATATTAAGTAATCTGCCTATTTACCAATACAAAAGTTTTCAAAGATTCCATCCAATAGCTCTTCAGTAAAATCTTCGCCAAAAATATTAGATGCATGGTGAATAGCTTCGCGAATGTCGATGGCAATAATATCAAGGGTTTGATGATTGCGAATGTTGTTAATGGCTTGGTTAATAAGTATATTCGTACGCTTTAAGGCGGTAATTTGACGAATATTACTTAACATTTGGGCAGGTTCAAATGCTTTTTTGTTAAAAAAAGATGCCAATAGGGCGTCTTTCAGATCTTGAATTCCTGCTTTTGTTTTACATGATATATTATAGCTGTTCGGTGTTTTTTTTGATGTTGAATCGGACGTTAATTGATCTATTTTATTGTAAACCGTAATAATCGGCTTTGATGTATCAATTTCACTTGGGAGTGGCGAATCTAGGATGTCTGTGGCATCTTTAACATGAATAAAGCCATCCGCTGAAGTGGATAAATCTGTAATTTTATTAATTCCCATACTTTCAACTTCATTTGAAGTTTCTCGAATTCCAGCTGTATCGATTAGGTTTATTAGCATCCCTTTATATTCAATGGTAATGTCAATGTAATCACGAGTGGTTCCGGGGATATTTGATATAATACTCCGGTTTTCACCACTTAAACAATTTAGTAATGATGATTTTCCAACATTAGGTGCCCCAATAATTAAAAGTTTTAAACCTTTTTTCATTAATACGCCGTAGTCACTGTTATAAATTATTTTTGATAACTCGCTATGGATAGTATTTAGTTCATTTAAGACGTTGGTTTCTTGAATGGCTCCCACTTCATCTGGGAATTCTAATGATGCTTCTATCTTTTCTAAGATTGTAATTAATTCGGTTCTAAAAGTTCGAATGGTCTTGTAAACGTGCCCTTGATACTGATTTAATGCGATTTCATGGCTTGTTTCACTATTTGATTCAATGATATCGATAATTGATTCTGCTTTACTTAAGGATAGCTTTCCATTTAAGAATGCCCGTTGTGTAAATTCGCCATTTTTAGCAAGTCGGCAATCATCTAATTTGCAAATTTCTTGAATAACTTGATTTAAAATATAAATACTTCCGTGTGTAAATATTTCCAGAACATCTTCCCCGGTATACGATCTTGGTCCTTCATACATAACAAAACAACATTCATCCAATGGCTTTCCATCGGATGAATATATATACCGGGTGACCATTTCACGGGGCTTAATTTTATGCGGTTGTAGCTTAAAAAGTTGTTGGACGACTAGGCCAACACTTGACCCACTAACACGAATGATACCAATGGCGGATGGAACGGGTGGCGTTGCAATGGCCGCGATGGTATCGATGCTGGTCATGCATCTTTTAAAGAAATTACAATTCGGCGGTCTTCGCCTTGCCCAATACTATGCGTAGTGTACTTGTCGCTATTGGTATAAAGTGAATGAATTGCCTTACGTTCCAATGAATTCATTGGAAATAATTCAATTGAAGTTCTGGATTCAGATAGTTTTTCTTCAAGCTCTCTTGCTTTGTTTTGTGCTTTTTCAATTCGAAATGAAAAATATTCATTGCAATCAATAAACACTGGAACATATTGGTTGTACTTTTTGGCTAAATACGATTGAGTTAATAATTGAAATGATTGAAGTGTATGGCCATCTTTTCCGATAATTCGAGCCGTTTCATATTCATCATCAATCATTAGATAGATAACGTCGTTACTATCATTATTAATGGCAACAACAGCGTTGAAGTTTGCTTTTTCCAAAATGATTTCTATAAATGATTTGGCATCGTTTTTCATGTCTTCTGTGATGTTAATGGTGTCACTTTTATCTGTTGTTTGTTGCTTAAATAAATTAAATATCATTTTTATGATTCCTTTCCATTGTTCATAATATATATTTGTTGTGCTGATGAAATAATTTGGGAAATGGCCCAATAAAGAAGAACCCCTGCTGGCATTTTAAATGAAATGACGACCATTAGGACTGGCATAAACATTAGTATCTTTTGCTGATTTGGATCAGTTGCTGCCATTTTTTGCCCGAAGTAAGTGGATAACCCAATCACAACTGGTAAAATAAAATATGGGTCTGGTAACGATAAGTCGGTTAACCAAAATGAGGTGAGTCCTGGGAATACATTGCCTTGGCTAATTAATGTTTCAAAGCTTTTACCGTTCATTGTGTAAAACAAAGCAAATAGAAATGGCAACTGAATTAACATTGGCAAGCAGCCACCCAATGGGTTAATTTTATTTTCTTTATAAATTTTTATTGTTTCAAGTTGCATTTGTTGCGGGTTATCTTTGTATTTTTCTTTTAATTTTTTAAATGTTGGCATCATGCTTTGCATTTTTTTCATTGATTCAAACTGTTGTTTGGTTAGTGGGTATAAAATTATTTTGACAATGATGGTGAGCAGTATGATTCCAAATCCAAAGTTTGGATAGATATTATGATAGGAAAAACTAAGAAAAGGGATCATGACTTGATCCGTTAAAAAATTTATAGGGTTCATTCTAAACCTCCTTTATTTGGTACAAAATCAATGCCACCTTCAGATAGGGGGTGACACCTTAAAATTCGTTTTAATGTTAATTGTATTCCTTTAAGTCCTCCGTGAATTTCAATGGCTTCTTTTCCATAATTTGAACAACTTGGATAAAATCGGCATCGTTTCACTAGGAATGGTGAAATTAGACTTTGATATACTTTAATAAGAAATAGACAAGTGTTCTTCATAGATTAAATTTCTCTTTTTTAACGTTAATAATAGCATGTTGTGAATTAATTTAAAGTTTGTGATCTTAATTTTTTCGTTAGCAATAATAATTATTTGTACACCAGGCTTAATTAAGTGAGATGATTTGTAAAATGCTTCTTTTAATTGACGACGTTTTTTATTTCTAAATACTGCATTACCTAATTTTTTGGGAATGATAAAAGCAAATTTTAGGTAAGGTTGATCAGTCTTGTAAAATAGAGTGAAAAATGTGGTTTTAACTTTGTGGCTTTGATTAAGGTAAGAAGAAATTTCCGTTGATTTAAATCGGTAATTTTTTAATTTCAAAAGTTAAACAGCGATTTTGTGACGACCTTTACGTCTACGGTTATTTAAAACTCGTCGCCCACCAACACTTCGCATTCTAACTAAAAATCCGTGTGTTTTTTTTCTTTTTCGATTGTTTGGTTGAAATGTTCTTTTCATTTTTATTCCTCTTTAGAATTTGGATTATACTTTGAACCTTATTTTTAAGTCAATAGCCACATATCGTAACTTTTCGTTTTTAAATATATCTTCGATAATGGGTTACGATATTGTGTGAAATTTTTTATAATAAGATTTAATGAACCATATTGCCAATCTTATTACTGCATTTCGAATATTAGGTGTGGGGGTTATTTTTTGGATGACGCCTTATACTACCAATTATACTCAAATCTTAGTTATTTTATTTTATACGTTTATTTGTTTAACGGATTTTCTAGATGGTTGGATAGCACGTCGCTTAAGAATCGAATCTGAATTGGGTAAAATTTTAGACCCATTGGCCGATAAAATACTTGTGCTTTTGTTTCTACCCTTGTTAGAAATGCAAGTGATCACTTCTTTCCCTGTATTTATTATTTTAGCGAGAGAGTTTGCGATTATGGGTTTGCGTGTCTATTCCGTTCAACAGGGGGGGGATTCAATCCCTGCTCAATTTACGGGTAAGTTAAAGACGGCCCTGACGTTTCCAGTGTGTGGCATATTATTTGGTCGAGTGGCCGTTGAGACAGTTGATATTCCAATAATTTTTCAACCCATTCAATTATTAATTAATTGGGTAATGAGTTGGCCGTCTAGTATTATCTTATTGTTGATTTATACCGTCGTCGCATTAACGATATGGTCGTTTGTTGATTATTTTGACCACTTTTTATGGGGGCTCTATTTAAAGCGATTTGATCATGATGAGGAACGTGCGCGTCAGTCACTAAGAGCTTTGATCCCCAACTTTTTTTCTTTACTTAATATTTTATTTGGATGTTTTGGTTTATTTTTTGCGTTGAATTCCCAGTTTCGTTTTTCGGCACTCTTCTTAGTGATGTGTGTTATTTTTGATGCGATTGACGGGTCGATTGCGCGTCGATTGAATGCTTCAACCACTTTTGGGGCTCGGTTAGATACCATTGCTGATTTTGTGAGTTTTGGTTTATTGCCTGCAATGATTATTTTTGTTTTTTTAAAAGACCAATTCTTTGTTATTTCGATTGTGTTGGGTCTAATTTATTTATTTGCTACAGCGTTTCGGTTGGTTCGGTTTAGTTCAACAGGGCATTCTGATTATTTTGAAGGTGTTCCATCACCATTCGCAGCATCGATTGTCATGTTTTCCAAAATTTCAGTATTGTTTAATTCCGTGCCTGTGTTTTCCGCCATTGTTATTTTTATGTCGCTATTAATGGTTTCAAAATTACCTTATCCTCATCGCCATATGGCTGCAAAACGACGATTTTTACGATTTGTTCAATTTCCAGCATTTATTTTTACACTGCTGTCTATGGCCATGTTAATTCGGGGAAAGTCGGGGGGTAATTTTTACGTTTATGATATTTTAGTGATGATTTTTGCATTGTATATTTTGACCCCTGTTATTTATTGGAAAGATTTTAAAAAAGATTCGCATGGACATTAGTGTTATTATTGGTTCGTACAATCAAGCGGATCGATTAAAAAAGGTTATTGA
The DNA here is from genome assembly GCA_038109885.1 of Candidatus Margulisiibacteriota bacterium. GTDB lineage: Bacteria > Margulisbacteria > Marinamargulisbacteria > UBA817 > UBA817 > UBA817. The sequence continues at coordinate 6,199 of JAYNJH010000073.1, forward strand.
TGCTTTTATTAGACAAGACGTTAAAATTGAATTCGAATTGATTATTGTTGACTCGTTTTCTACGGACCATACGGCAGCAATGGTATCTGAATACGATTTAAATACACTTCCCTTCCAACTTGAGTTTATCCAGCGAGAAAACCCAGCGGGAAAGGCCGAGGCAAGAAATGTTGGTGTTCATGCTTCAAAAAGCCAACTCATTATTATTACGGATGCTGATATGATTCCCGATGAGAATTTTGTGCAATCGCATTTTAATGCCCATAAAGCGTCTAATGAACCATGTTGTTTTGAAGGGTTGGCTTATAATTTGGATTCATATGATTGGCCGCCAGAATCCCTTCAAGATTTACCGACGCAAGTTGCTAAAAAATACAATAATGGCGATCGTTTGGATTGGTATTATTTTTTAACGGGTAATGTCTCATTTCCAAAATCATACTTTAATTTAGAAAAAGGCTTTTCGTTGGATTTTAAAAATTATGGTTGGGAAGATTTAGAGCTTGGTTACCGATTTAAAAAACGTGGATTACCATTGTATTACTTAACCTCAGCAATTAATTACCACTATCATATTATTACAAATGAGGAGCAAGTTGATCGAAAATTTTATATGGGGCAATCTGCTCAAATATTTATAAAAAAACACCCAGAATTAAAATTGTTTTTAGGCGTTAATCCGCTGTCGGTTATGATTCGAAAATCCCTATCTAAATCGGGAATTATTTTTAGGTTTATTTCAACATTAAAGCAGTCAAGATGGTCGTTTTTGCGATCGTTTTCATATTGGTTTCAGGCCGAGTTCAATTATTTGTCTGGGCTTTTAAGTTTAGAATTTGACTCTTGAACTGATTTTGTTTTTTTAATAGGAGGGGGGGTATCTTTAGAATGGAGTGGGTTAAATTGTTCGCTATCTTCTTGATCAGTGACTGAAATAGGAGATGGTGGGCCATCTTTTCTTTCCCAAAATAATTGAGTCACTTGTTCGCCTCTAGATTCACTGATATTCGTACCATCACTGTATTTGTCTGTTTGTGGTAATAATGGTCTTTTTTCTGTTCTTTTACTTTGTACTTTACTTGTAAATTTTTCTTCAAATTCGTCAAGATTTTGTATTAAACCTTGAATTAAGTTATCTTTTTGGTCTTTGGATATTGAGCTATCTGGCAGCCCCTTTAAATATACTTGGAAAGATTCTAGTGTATTGTTTTTGAAATTTCTTACACTTTCAAAATTTGCGGTGTCATAGTTTTCTTTATCTGTAAATCGCGTAAGATCATTGATCATTTGGACGCACATGTGTCGTAATTGGGTACTTGCGCTTTCAAATGTGTAGTTTCTATTATGAATATCTCGATTGAATGATGACGCTCCCACTGCATCAATTGCTTTGCCTGTTAACCATGTTATTGTTGTTCCTGTACCGGGAACTGGAGACAGCAAACCTAAAACATTCTCAATTAGTGTCCGAGAAATAACGAGTAAGTTTTCTTGAGTACTTCTTAAACCTTCTGCTTTACGAGAAATAATCTCAATATTTTGTATTAATTTATTATATTTTTCCATTACATCCTTTTCTTGTTTCCTGTGGGGAGTTGTCTTTGTGGGCTTTTGTGAGGGAGCGGATGGAATCTTAGGTGATGGTGGTCTGATTATATTATTTAAATTCATCCAATTTTCCCCCCTAAAGATTATATGTTTATTTATACCCAGTATTTGAGGTATTTAAACTATTTAAGGGAATTTTAATGAGTAATTGGTATGGTTATACTGCCCTGCCGAAGAATTTTTAAGGGTGTTTGAGTTGCATCGACGATGGTAGATGCTGATGTTTTGTTGCTTATTTGATCAATTTTGCCATAAGTAAAATCAATATTTTGCATTAGTTTATTTGAAATACTTGTTTGTCCGCTTATATTGGCACTTGTTGAAATAATTGGTTCATTTAGTTCATTAAGAATGTTGTTTAATAGTGGGTGGTTGGGGTAACGTACGGCAATGGTGTCTTTGTTGCCTGTAATTAGTGATGGAACTGTTGGCTGTTTTTTTAAAATAAGAGTTAGAGGTCCTGGCCAAAAATCTGATATTAATCCTTCTGCTGCCAATGGTATGGCTGCTGCCAGTTGCTCTAAATAAGATTTATTTGGAATTAATATAATAAACCCTTTGTTTTCATCTCGACTTTTAATTTGGTTGATTCGTTTGGCATTGCTTTGTGACATTCTAGCAATGATCCCAGGCACGGTATCATGAGGAATGATCCCAATTTGATTATTTATTAATCGATCAACTAGATTATTCATTGAATTAGTATATTCTGCTTTATAAATTCCTGCAGCTCCTTTTTAATGTTGTTAACAATATAAGGGGATTCACATAAAAGTAGTGTGCTTTTTAATTCAATTTTGTTTTTGTTTTGTTCTAATGATTGAGAAATAATACCTCGTAAACAGTAACTGATTAAAAATGAGCTACAGCCTAAGTTTTCTAATCGAAGTAATGTGGCCTCAATGCTATTTGTGTGTAATGATGCGATGACCAAATGCCCTGTATATGCGGCATTTAATGCAATTTCAGCTGTTTTTTGATCTCTTATTTCACCAATAACAATTACATCGGGGTTATGTCTTAAGATGGCTTTGAGTCCGATATCAAACGTGTATCCTTGGTTTTCATTAAGTGCCGTTTGATGAATATTTGGAATGATTTGTTCGATGGGATCCTCTAATGTTATGACATGTTGATCTGAAAGCTGTTTAAGTATCGTGTAAAGTGTTGTGGATTTACCTGACCCGGTGGTGCCAACACTTAAAATGAGTCCGTTTTTTTGCTGAACCATGTGTTTTATAATACTCACTTTTTTGTTTGAAAACCCCAAAGAGTTTAGTGTTTCAGCTTCTTTATTTGGATTAAAAAGTCGAAGACTTATCATTTCTTCTTGAGCTGTCGGTAAAGCTGCCACACGCAACTCTATTTTGATGTCATTGAATTGAAAATTGAATGATCCATCTTGTGGTTTCATGGCAATGTTTGGGTC
>JAYNJH010000074.1:0-9147 GCA_038109885.1 Candidatus Margulisiibacteriota bacterium
TTTTTTGGATTAACGAAATATTCCAAACTTAACCAATGATATCCACATGAGAGTCATTCTATTTGGTTACTATGGCTTTGGAAATATTGGCGATGAACGACTTCTTGATGAAACAGTTAAACTAATTCAATCCAATTCTGTGGTTTTATCTTACGTTGTGGCTAATGGCCCAAACCCTGCACCGTTTCCCACATTTAATCGATGGAACCCGTTTGCTTGGGTTTATCAATTATATCGAGCCAATGCCATTGTATTTGGTGGGGGGAGTCTGTTTCAATCCAAATCTGGCTTTATGTCCTTATGTTTTTATTTGGCGGTGGTTGGTTTGGCGCGTATTTTAAATTGCCAAATTATTCTACTTTGTCATGGGTGGGGCCCATTTAAATTTGCTTGGCATGAGCAATTAACCCGTTGGTTTTTATCGAATTCAAAACGGTCTTGGCGAACGTTGAGGCCCCCGTTTAACGACGATGTTATATTAACTGATTTGACTTTAATTCAACCCATGCCGAACCCCACAGATCTGCCCAAAACTACCATTGCATTAATGCTACGTTCACCAAATGATCTAACTCAAATTTCCAATGCGTTACGTGATCACTGCCCAATACTGATTATGGAGACTCAGCTGTCGCCCCACTCATCAGCACTTTATTTGGGGGATGTCTGGGAGTCTCACCAATTGCCCCTTAAAGGGATGGTGACGGATCGGTTTCATGGGGCCATTTGGGCGATTCGTCATGGGATTCCTTGGTTATCAATTTCCGATGATTCAAAGTTGATTGATCTTGCAGTTCAAACTGGGGCCAGAAATTATCTGACCCTTAATGATGCCATGACTGATCTTTTAGCTTGGGAGGCGCGTGTTGAGGGTGGGTCTCTTGATTGGGCTAAAAAACAACAATCTAAATATTTGGATGTGAAAGGTTGGTTAAATGAACAACTTACCCATTAATTCATTTCCTGTTTCAACACTGTCTCAGCAGCAAATCTTAAATAAGATTCATGTGCATATCAAATCTTTTGATTCATTTTTGCCAGTATTAACCTTAAATATTTCGATGTTTGGATTGCATCCAAAACCATTGCAAGACTGGCTTATTCAACATGCCTTTATTACACCTGATGGCATGGGGATTTCATTATTGTCACTGTTTAAACACTTAAAATGGATAAAACGCTATGCTGGAATAGATATGGTAAATGATTTGCTTGGTGTTTCAGAGATACCTTTTTCTGTTGCATTAATTGGCGGAAATGATGCTGCACTTAATGGGGCTATTGCTTATGTTAAGCAGTTTGGGCATTCGGTTATATTCAGTCAGAATGGGTTTTCCAATCCCATAAGTGAGGAAACTATATCTAAATTATCAACATTAAAACCACAATTAATTTTGGTTGCAATGGGGTGCCCTAAACAAGATGAATTTATTTTTAAGTTGTCCCACCATTTATCTGCTGGGGTTGCCATCGGTGTTGGTGGGTCCTTTGATGTTTGGGCTAATTTGAAGCCTCGAGCGCCAAAAGTAGTTCAATGGTTGGGATTGGAATGGTTGTTTCGAGCGATTCTGGAACCCCAGCGGTTTCTTCGATTATGGCGAGTATTTTTGCTTTTGTTAAAGAAATAAAGAGGACTCGTTAACTAATTCATTAAATAGCATATGTCCAAAACTATCGGATTGTGTATGCGCCTTCGTGATTTTCTTGCCCAATTCAACTCCCGGTTGATCAAATGCATTAATATTTTGCAGAAAACCCTCGAACATAATTCGATTTTCAATCATAGCAATTAAAAAGCCCAAACTCTCAGCACGTCGTTGTTTGAGTAGGGTTAGGGTGGATGGGCGGTTTCCTGAAAAATAATGGTTGGGATTAGGACTTTCTTGCCCTTCTTGAAGAGCGATGCTTTGCCCAATGACCTGTTGAAGAATATGATGCTGATTTTCAGATTCCGGTTTGGTTATAAAAAACTCAACTGGAATGACGGGCGTTCCTTGGTGAATTTGTTGAAAAAATGTGTGTTGGGCATCTGGTCCGGTCCCATGCATTAAAATTGGCGCATGTTGAATTTGAGATAATGATTCGTTTACGGTGGCCCCTTTACCTAAACTTTCACAAATTAATTGGGTTAAGTAGGGCGATAATTCAAATAACGATTCCCCATACGGGACAATGGCAAGCCCTTGATATTTTTTTTGTTGAATATAACGAATGATGGCCTGGTTTAATGCTATATTATTGATGTTTGTTAAAGTTGCATTTTCATCCCCTTGATGAGCACCATCCAATAAATCTTGAATTTCTGTGATTTGATAACATAACCCCAATGTTATTAGTCCCACATAACTGGTTGTTGAAAAACGACCCCCAATGGTTTCATCAATATGAAAGGTTGTCATGTAATCAGGGGTATCGATTTTTGATCCTTTGGTCGTAATCGTAATGCATTGCTGTTTTAAAAACTCAGCCTTCGATAATGACTGATTCTTTATGATGGTGTTTAGTATTTTTTTTACTTCAATGGTTGATCCAGATTTTGAGACAATAATAAATAATGTCTTACTTAAATCAATGCCATTTAATTTTTGAAATATATGGTCTTCATCATGATTTGAAATAAAAATCGGGGCTCTTTTTTGTTTCGTTTTCCATGTTTGTAATGCATGACTAATTAATTTTGGGCCATTAATCGACCCCCCAATTCCAATATGACAAACATTTAAAATATGGTTTGGGATTAATTTGTCTAAATTCTGAATGGTTTCAATGGTACTTTTTTGTACAGCCGGGGCTCTTAATTGATGATGATCAATGGCTCGATTTTCAGTTTGGTTAATGTAAATATGATTGCGGAGGTTTTTGTATTGATTAACCCAGTTTTCAAATTGATGATTTTTAATTTCGTCACTACTTACCCCACTAAACCCGTAAAAGTAGGTTATATGTGGATTATGAATCACGTGTTGAGTATGGCCTGTCATACTTTACTTTTCTGTAACTTGGCAAATTTTGCCATTAACTTCTTTTTACCAGATGAAAATTGGATCTCATACATGGTCATGTCACCCAAGCCACTTACCCCATTAACGGTTCCCGTCCCAAGTGTTTGATGAAAAATAACATCACCAACCTCATAAATTTTGAAATTGGTTTGGGCCGCACTTATGACGGTTTTTTTTCCTTTTTGTGACTGTATAACACTGAACTTTAGATTTTCATTTTGTAGTTTGAATACCATTGCTTTGCCAATGTGATGTGCCTGATCTGTTAACTTAATGGTTATTTTTCCGGCTAACTCTTTTGTAAATGTTGAAATGTTGTTGTACCAATCTTCACCAATTAATGTTCGCTTATAGGTGGATAATAAATAGACTTGGTCTTTTCCTCGTGTGATGCCAACATAGCCTAATCGCCGCTCTTCTTCCAATGATTCTGTATTTCGTATGGGCATGATGCCATCTTCAAACCCAGGTATAAATACAATTGGAAACTCTAATCCTTTGGCCAAATGCAAAGTTAAGCACCGAACCTTACCGACTGAGGTATCCTCGTCACTGCCTTGAAATAATGTAATATCATCAAGAAATGTTGCTAAATTTTCAGTTTCTTTTAATTTGCTTTTTAATTCTTGAAGATTGGCCATGCGATCTTGATGGTTTTCAAGTTTTCTTAAATATCTCTCAAATTGAACATGTTCAAAAATTGCATCTAATTTGGCTTCAATACTGATTTCTTGTTGATTAATTTCATTTAATTTTGCAATAAAGTTTCTAACAATTTCGATAAAACGATTTTGTAACGGGCAATCGGGTGATGCTATGGCCTGCTCAATGTTGGTATTGGTTTCTAAACTAAAATTGATCAATTTTTGCAATGATGTTTTTCCAATGCCTCGGCTGGGGGTTAATAAAGCCTTTTCTAACCAAACCGGTTGATTAATATTATTTAGACAATGCAAATAAGCAATCGCAACTTTTACTTCAACACGCTGATAAAAAGCGGTGGTTCCTACAATATGGTGGGGGATATTATGATGTGTTAAACACTCTTCAATGGCACGCGATTGCTGATTTGTTCGATATAAAATAGCAAAATCACTGCCATTATATTGATTTTTCTCAATTAACTTTTTAATTTTTCGAGCAATGTACTCGGCCTCTTCACGCTCGTCATAGCAAATAATGTGTTGCGGTGCTTGTTGACTGGTTCGATCTGAAATGAGCCGTTTGTCTTGGCGATTTGAATTATACTCAATTAATTGGTTGGCAGCCCCTAAAATTTCTTGGGTTGATCGATAATTGATCTCTAGCTTTTGAACTGTTGTTGATGGGAATACCTGATGAAACATCATTAGGTTTTCAACTTTAGCTCCTCGCCATGAATAAATGGTTTGGTCAAAATCACCTACAACACAAATGTTGGTATGCGCTTTGGCCATTAATATTGTGATGTCATTTTGAATTTGATTGGTATCTTGATATTCATCAACAATAATATATTTATATTGCGATTGAAGATTCGCTAATGTCCTTGCATCTGTTGCCAGGATTTTATACGTGATTAATAATAAATCATCAAAATCCATGCAGTTCATTTCTCTAAGGCGCTGATTATAGGGTTCAAACGCCGCTTGAATATCGCTTGGTGCTGATGCTAATAGTTGACTATGCATATGGTGAGGGTGCTGTTTGATTTGTGAGATCTTCGATAAGACCTCCTTGGGTTTACGCCCTAATGATGGTGTGTTTTTTTGAATTAAGGTAATGAGCTCTTTTTGCTGCTGAGCATCAATAATGCTGAACTCTTTTTGGTATCCAAATTCAATTAATGCACTGGTCTGCTTTAGGAACCTTAAACAAAATGAGTGAAATGTTGCAAATGTAGGTGATTGATTTCCCTGACGCTTTGCATGGAAACGTTCTTTCATCTCATTCGCTGCTTTATTCGTAAATGTTAATGCTAAGATTTCATTTGGGGTATGTTTTTGTGTTTCTATCAGATGAAATATTTTTGAAATCATTACCGTTGTTTTACCGGTACCGGCACCCGCAATAATAACTTGGGGGGTTCCATAATGTTGTACAGCTGCAAGTTGTTGAGAGTTTAAATTCACTGGGTATTTATGCCTTTCTATTTCTACTGATGGATTTCTCATTTATAATTAAAAAAATGAGAACGGTAAATCATCAATTTAAGGATTTTGTTCCAGACTATATTATATCCATTCTTCATAAAATTGAACATCATGGATTTGAGGTTTTTATTGTCGGCGGTGCCGTTCGTGATCTTTTGATGGGGCGTGTTCCAATCGAATATGACTTAGCAACCAATGCAACACCAAGTCAAATATGTGACTTATTCAATGAAATATCAACTCAGGGCATTCAATTTGGAACCGTTATGGTTCACTATGAAGGGCGTGCCATTGAAATTACAACGTATCGTGAAGAATCTGTTTATGATGATCACCGTCACCCCGATGTTGTTACTTTTGTTAACGATATTTTAGTGGACTTAAAGCGACGAGATTTTACAATAAATGCAATGGCCTACCAGCCTTTATCAGGGCAATTGATTGATCCATATGACGGGCAATTGCATTTGCAAGAGCGACGTTTGGTTTGTGTTGGGTCCCCGAACCATCGCTTTACCGAAGATTCATTGCGTGTTTTTCGATGTTTTCGATTTATGGCACAGTTTGGATTTACTTTGGATGGGACCATTGTTGAATGCTTACCATTATTGCCCCCGTTACCGTTGCCAACGATGCCTCGAATTCGCCAAGAAATGGACCGTTTATTAATGGGTAAATACTGGGGTTCGGCTTTGGCATGGATGAGTAAAATAAACTGGTTATTGCCGTGGTTTGAATCGGATACTCAATGGTCTGCACCTACACTGAAGCTCGATGTTTTATACCGCTGGGCATGGTTGTTGTCGCAAGGTGATTTTGAAGTGTTAAGTCAAAAATTTCAGTTTTCAAAGAAAGATATCCGATTTATGAGTCTTATTTTGGAATGGGAATTTGATTCATTGGCCATTGAACTTAGCGTTACCGACTTAAAAGTTTCTGCGACTGATCTTCAGGCCATGGGATTTTCTGGGCCAGCTTTGGGACAAATTCAACAAACTTTACTTTATCAAGTACGTTCAAAACAACTTAATAATCAGCCAAATGAATTAATTCAATTTATTCAACAATTACAAATGGAGTGAAGGCACAGATACTCCCATGGAGACTTCTTCCCAAACTGTATTTACATTTAAATCAATCTGCCAACACTGAAATACCCAGCTTATTGAATAAATTAGGTTTCGAAATGACTTATCATTGATTTGATAGTCTGCATTGAAATTTAAAATGATGGGTTGAAACTGAATGGTAGAAATTAAAGATAGTTCATCTTGATTAATTTCATTGATGGAATCAAAGACAAATGGTGAGCCCCCATTATCATATAACATACTGGAATACTTTATTGTGTTTTTAGTGAAAATTAATGGAAAGCCAATGGATAAATAATTTATGAATCGATTCCAATTTTGTTTATTATTATCATACTTAATTAAGTTAAGGTTAAATCCTTGATTTAGGGTGATGGCATCATTAATGTTAAGGAATTCTTTTTCTAGATTGATATATCCTTGGTAACGGTTTCCTGAATTGACCCGATCACGATAATACCCACCCATAACAGTGGAACGGGTTAAATAATTCCAGTAAATACTTAAGTTGTTGATTTCAAACTTTACTTCAGGTAATGCATTATAGAGCTCGTTATAACTGGCATTATCGTACATATACTCAACGGACAATACGGTCTCAACTTGACTATTTTCTGTGGGAATAAATAATGTTGAAAAAATAGCATCAAAGTTTTCGGTATTTTGTTTATTTAGCCATTGATACTGTAATCCGCCTTCAAAGCCTGTTTTTTTGACGTTGTATGTTTTTAATGTGAATGTATGATTTTTTTGAGGGGTATAGATGTGGGTTGTTCCGTACCGAACCCCTCGACCGGTTGATGTTCCTATCCCAACTTTTCCAGATATATCCTCAGTTAGTGAATAACCAATATAAACGTTGGCAAATGTTTTATCAATTTGATTGTATCCAAATTCGGGTGTTGGACGATTATTGACGTCATCATCATAAATACTTTGTGAAAATGATGGGATAAAAAAAATGGGAATATTATAAAAATAAATGGTGTTTTTTTCAGCATTAATTAAGTTGTTTTGTCGACCAATTTCTAACTTTTCGCTTTCTAAATACCATTCAGGTGTTTTGGCAGTGCAGGATGTAATGGTGCAATTAAAAATAATGATTTTGTCGTTGGTTAATTGAATGTTTTTTGCATTAATGAATATTTTACGGTTTGTTTTAATATAGCCCTTTTCAATATAACCCACTTCGTTGTCTAAATTAATTTGAATAGACTTTGCCGTTAATTCATTGTTTTTATCATCAATGATTTTTGTTGAATTATTAAATAAGAGCTTATTTTTATTTCGTAAAAAAATGGTTTCATCTGAGTAAATGGCATATTTTTTATACTTAATAATTACGTTGCCAGAAGCATATAACTCTTGTTGTTTATTTTTTAATTTGATATGGTCGGCCTCAATTTCAAAGGGAAGGTTGGCTTGAAGTCCAATGGAGATCATTAACCAACATAAGATAATCCCCAATCGATGGGAAAATTGCATTACGTGGCCGGTGCCTCCACAGGATTGGCAATTCCTTTGCTTGATTGTTCAAATCGAGAAACATCTTTTCTAAATACCAGTTCAACTTTACCTGTTGGGCCATTTCGTTGCTTTGCAATGATTAAATTGGCTAAACCTGTTTTTGTGTTCGATGAATCGTAATAATCTTCCCGGTGAATAAATAGTACCATATCAGCGGTTTGTTCAATCTCTCCCGATTCTCTTAAATCGGAAAGTTTTGGTAACGCATCCACGCCACGCTTTTCGACATCACGACTTAACTGTGATAAAGCGATTACATTCAAATTTAGTTCTTTGGCAATGGCTTTAATTTCACGAACAATTTCTGAGACTTCTTGAAATCGTGATTCAATTCGTTTTCGACCCAATCGCATTAATTGTAAATAATCGATCATTACAATTTTGATGTCATTATCCATCATTAAGCGACGGCATTTTGCGCGCATTTGCATTGGGGATATCCCTGGCGTATCATCAATAAATATGGGGGCTTCGCTTAATCGCCCTAACGCCTTGGCTAAGCCACGGTATTCCTGTTCTGCAATATTGGCTGTTCGTAACCGTGACATGTCAACTTTGGCTTCGGATGATAACATACGCAAAGCGAGCTGTTCTTTCGGCATTTCTAAGCTAAATACGGCAACTCCAGCGTTGCCCTGCAATGCTGCATTAAGTGCGAAGTTCATTGCTAATGTTGTTTTTCCCATCGCTGGTCGTGCGGCTAAAATAATTAAATCTGAAGGTTGGAACCCAGAACATAATAAATCGAAATCTTTGTAACCTGTCGAGGTTCCTAAAATTTGATCTTCTTTTCCATAAGATTCACTAATATTATCCCAAACATTATTTACAACTTCACCCACTTTTGTGAATTCATTTTCAGTATTGGATTTTGAAATCTCCATGAAATCTTTAATTGCATTGTTTAACATTTCATCGGACTCTTCAGCATCTTCAAAGGCTTTGCCGACCACATCTGTTCCAACATTAATCATTTTTCGTAATGTGGACTTTTCTTTAACAATATCGACATAGTGGTGAACGTTTGCGGCCGTTGGGACTGAATTAAGTACGTCGGCAATGTATTCTTTACCGCCGGCTTTGTCTAACGTTTTCATTTTATTTAGTTCATCGACAATCGTTACAATATCAATGGCTTCATTTTTTTGATATAAAGACAATACGGCTTTAAACATTTCAGCATGTCGATTAATGTAGAAATCTTCAGGTTGAATTTGACCTAGTACTGAAGCAATCGCATCTTTAGATAACATTAATGCACCTAGGATCGATTGTTCAGCTTCAATATTTTGTGGTGGCACTCGATTTGACATTGGCCACATTTTAACGGATTTGACCGTTTTTTAACAGAACCTATTTCACAGCAAATTTGGTTTTACCCAGTGTTTGGGAGCC
>JAYNJH010000075.1:0-9108 GCA_038109885.1 Candidatus Margulisiibacteriota bacterium
AAGTTCTTATCATCGTGTATCCAATGCCAACTTAACCACATCCGAAACCATTCTAATACCGATTTATAATATTAACCGAAGTATCCTGGCAAATACGGCGCTATCCACCAATGGTTTTTATAATGAAGAACTGGTTAGTGTATCTGAACCCAGCTTGAATGTATCAATTGCAACCAAAAATATCAAAGACCGACTTTTTGTTAGTGGCTCAATTCGTGCAAATGGATTTCGTGGGGATGCCTCGAAGCTTGAAAATTTAGATTATATTCGATGGGTGAAACTCTATGAGCGCATTTACTATGAAAAAGGAAACGTTGGCGTTGGGGAGCAAAACCCGCAGGCCCCATTGCATATTCATGGTAATTTTACGGTAACTCAACACACGATGGTTGAGGTACCGCCCCTATTGGTTATCCAGGATACATTAATTGCAACATTTAATGGAAAAGCACAGCAAATTTCTTCTTTTAATGCGTCGAACTTTAGTACTGGCACCATCCATCCTGATCGGATTTTTGGAAATTATCCTTTTATTACCGGCATTGGATCCATTCGTTATGGTACTTGGAATGCCAGTGAGATTCATGCCGATTATATTGCAAAGAATTTATCTATTACCAATAGCAATATAAATAACTTAAGTATTGAGGGTAACTTAACAAAGATTGGCCCTGTAGAATTATTTTCACATTCCAACACATACCCACTGCAAATTTATTCCAAGGATTGGCAATTAATTAAGGATGCCCAAGTTTCAAAACTAATTACCCCTTACCTGACGTTTGGCAGTAAGGAACTCATTACTAATCAACTGGATATTTATGATCGAGACACTAAATTACTTAGCGTTAACAATTTAGGAAATGTGGGTCTGTTTAGTGCCCCCATCATTGCTGAATTTAACCCGAGTGGCGCCATTATTCTTGGGAACACTTCGGTTACTAATCCGGGCACATTACGATTGGGTCAGTACTTTGAAGCCTATTCGTCTCAGGGGTGGCGACGATTTGACCAACTGGGCAATTTTACGGGAACATCATTATTTGCACAAGATAATCTAACCAACGAAGTAATAAAAGTTATCTCAAATGGAAATATTGGGTTAAACGACCTAACTCCGGAAGACGATTTTGTTATTAGTGGCAATGTGGTTTTTATAGGGAATTCACAAAGCCCAAACCAATCAACGGCTGTTCAAGATGGTGAGTTTTGGGCATGGTTTTCTAAGCCAGGGGGCTTACGGATCGGAAAATCAGACTTGGTGAGCAAAATGAACGCTACCAATAATATTGGATTGCACTCAACTGCCATTGGGGCTTATGCTGCGGCTTCAGGCACAAGCGCGGTAAATATATCCAGCCCTACAACGACAACCTACAGCGATGCATCAGGTGAAAACTCAATTTCAATTGGAAGTTTTCAGGTTTTAACTAAAGATCTGGATAGTATCGCTTTGGCGGCACAAAACTTTTATAATATTGGCACTGGCAATATTTTAATGAGTTCAAAGGGGCTGGGTTCAGACATTCTATCTGAAAATAGTATTTTTCTAAATGGGGTTAATACCGGTTCAAAATATAATCAGTCCATCATCGGTGGCTATAATACATCCTCAGCGAAAGGGAATAATAGTTTTCTATGGGAGGGCGGGCTTCGCTCAACGGGTATTGGAGATACGCATCAATCGTTTATTTTAGGCCCAACAGTACAATTTGGAATTAATACCAATGATTTTTCAGGTGAAACAATGCATGTTAATGGTAAAGTTTTGGCACCAAAATTTGAAGGTTACGGGCACCTTCTGACGGGTGATATTCAAACAAAATATTTAAAAGTTGAAATTAATGGCAAAATTGAAAATATTTACCCCACAACGAATACATGGGCCATGTCGATTTATGTTTCCGATATAAATGGGTTTCTACCCGATGGCAGCGTAAGTAGTGCTTCAATCAAAGATGGCTCGATTGAGGCTGCCGATATTGATGGGTATAGTATTGGCACCCATAAGTTGGTGAATCAAACGCTTACATCTGATAATTTTGCCGATGGAAGTATCACCAACTCTAAGTTAGTTTTTGATGACCTTGGGGAAATAAAATTTAAGGATGTTACCGGAGAAGATATTTTAGAAAATTCAATTGATGAGTTTAAATTAGCTACAGATAGTATCTACACCGTTCATTTAATGGACCAGGCAGTCACAACGGTACATATCGGTGTAAATATGGTGAATTCAACGAATATGGCAGTTAATAACATTGCCCTTCATTCAATTCAAGCCAATGATATAAAAGTTGAGCGTCTTCCCTCTCCCTACTTTGCCACTGGCGCTGCAACCGGTATTAATATTGCTCATGAGGCATTATTTACAGTCACGAATTCCGCCGGTATTCTTGAGTCTTATTTTGTGTGGGAATCGCCGCCAGGTACCCCATCCCCCCAAATTCAAGAACAACATATTAATACATACGCCGTTCGAAGTAATCATATTCCAGCTAGTAATATTATATCTCGTACGATTAGCCCTTCTGCAATTAAAACCAATGACCTTACGGTTAATCGTATGCCAGGGGTTATTATTGCAGATGACCGAACCTTAAGTAATGTTGTTTTTACAAGTCGACATTTTTATGATAATTCTTTGACCAATAATAAATTTTTTGATGATCCCATCGAAAATTTTCAACTTGCATCGACTCAAATTAAAAGCAAAGCCATTTCGACGGAACATTTAGCTATAGGGGCGGTTCAAATGGATCATATCGCCTCTAAAAATATAGTTGCACGCCATATTAAATCAAATTCGATTTTCACATCAAAGTTTGACGATAACGCCATCTTTACACGCCACTTAAATAAAGATTCAATTTCATCAAATCATATTCAAGACCATTCCCTTCAAGTGGCTGATTTTTCACTTAAATCAATTAATGGAAGTCACATTGTCACTCGATCAGTCACCTCGAGAGAGCTCGCAAACAATTCGATTTCAAAGGATCAACTCACCAAAGATATCGTCGACTCCAATCATATTATTGATAAAACCATTGGCAATAATGATTTGGCCCCAGGGGCTATTTCGTCTGAAAAAATTAAGGGCGGCAGTGTATCCTCATCCAAAATGGCTGCGGATTCAATAACAAAAGAAAAGTTAGCTTCTTTTAATTTAACTACCGATAAATTTGCTGATAATGGTATTGCTTGGGATGATTTTGTACAACCTCCCGATGGTTATTTACCCCCGGATCGCATTGGGGATAATTCACTTGATTACGAGAAAAAGTTTATCCAAACCGGTGAAATTGATGGGGCGGTATTTGCTACCGCTAGTATCGGGGCGACTCAACTCAATATCCCAACGTTTAGTATTGATAAGTTGTCCGTCCCATTGGATGTCTCTAAGGGCGGTACGGGTCTGACACAATTTAAAAATAATGCGATTTTTTATATTTTTGACGATAACGGGAAAAGTCGTATGGGCCAAACTGATTTTTTTCGATGGAATAAAGATACCTCATCGTCCATTGCAAAACATCGATTACTTATTGCGCCCACATCCATTACCATACCCACAGCGTTCTCAAATGGTGTTCTTCTGTCGGGGAATATATTGGTTGAAGATGGGGCCCTGATATTAAAAGATCACGGGGCTAGTTCATACACGTTTGTTAAGTACAACACAACCGATCAGGCCATTCAACTATCCCACAAACTTGGTTTAAATTCGAACAGTACCAACATGAATTTAAAAACCAAAGTACTCAGTGTGAATTCAAATCTATTGATTGGTGCTGCTAGCGCTCTTAATGGGCTGGACTTAAACACTGGCTTTCGACTTGGAACAACCTATGTTAGCTCAAATAAACAACCGCCAACAAATGGACTTATTATTCAAGATTCCCTTCAAATTGGTGGCAATCCGATTAATAACCCCACTGCGAAACTAAGCATTTACGAAGGGAAGGCACAAGCCATATCGACCCATCATGGGATTATTGCCAATATGACTGGGTTAACAACCATTAAAACCCCTTTAAAAACCGATGGTCGTCAAATAGGGGCCGATGCGCCCATTGGCATTGAAAGTCAGGGGCCCATCCCGATGCAAGTCACAATTAATAGTCAGGCCGACTCGGATGGATTGTATGTAACGATGACAGAAACACCGGCCAATTTCCCTCAAGTTGGTGTTTACTCAGAAATGCAAGGCCCCGATATCAATGCCACAATGAATGGCCAAATCACCTATGTTGACAATCGTTTTTCGGCCGGTGTTTATGGCACCACCCCAGATACAAAAAAAACCAAAAATTATGCCGCCGTATTTGCGGGCAATTTAAACACAAGTCACTACACCAATAAAAGCCTTCGGCCAACTCAAAACTTGCGTATTGAAACATTTAAAGTTCAAGGCCTTGTGGGTCACTCGCATCAAACTGGTATTATTAGCTCTATTGATTGGACAAAAGGAAATATTGCAACACTTGAAATAGATGATAATAATCGAACCATTGTTTTTTCAAAACCGCCTGAAGAATCTTGCCAACTGATAATTCTGATAAATCATTCAGGGACTGGCAAACTTACATTTAGTGACTCCAATATTGTTTGGGCAAAAGATTTCACACCATCCTTCACACGCATTCAAAATCGAACCGATATTGTTCATTTAAGCTATAGAAAAATAAATGGTCAAAACAAGTACTTTGCCTCGGGAGCATGGAACTTTCACATCCCATAACTCACTTTTAAAAAAAACGGCGATCCGGTACAATGTTGAGATGATAAAACGATACACACGCCCCGATATGGACCAAGTTTGGTCACAAGAACATAAATTTAAAAAATGGTTAGACGTTGAACTTGCCGCTTGCAAAGCTCATGTTAAACTTGGGACTATTCCTGAAAATGCCTATCAAACTATTGTAGAAAAAGCTGACTTTAATGTTGATCGAATTGATGAAATCGAAGCTGAAGTGCATCATGATGTTATCGCATTTTTAACTTGTGTCGCTGAGTACGTTGGTGAGGATTCTCGATTTGTCCATTTAGGCCTGACGAGTTCAGATGTGGTTGATACAGCATTCAGCCTGCTTATTCAAGATGCTGGGCAAATCCTACTAAATGATATTGATTTATTGTTATCTGAACTGAAAGATAAAGCGAATCAATACAAGTATACATTGACGATGGGGCGTACTCATGGGGTTCATGCAGAACCTACCACCTTGGGACTAAAGCTAACCATTTGGTATGAGGAAATGAAACGAAACAAACAACGGCTCATTGATGCTTTAGATACAACAAACGTTGGAAAAATTTCGGGGGCAGTTGGTAATTATGCCCATATGCCACCAGAACTTGAATCCTTGGTTTGCCAAGAGCTTAAACTCAATGTAGCGCCTGTATCAACGCAAGTTTTGCAACGGGATCGGCATGCGACTTTTATTTCGACACTAGCTATTATTGCAGGAACCTTAGAAAAAATGGCGGTTGAAATTCGTGGTTTACAAAAGACAGAATTCAATGAAATCTTAGAACCTTTTTCTAAAAATCAAAAAGGCTCATCAGCCATGCCTCATAAAAAGAATCCGATCATCTGTGAGCGTGTTACAGGTTTAGCGCGTGTTATGCGGGGATATGCATTAACAGCTATGGAAAACCAAGCCCTATGGCATGAGCGTGACATTTCTCATTCATCTTCAGAACGCATTATTTTTCCGGACGCGACAATCGGCTTGGACTATATGTTTGGATTAATGACTAAAGTAATTTCAGGCATGCGTGTTAATGAAGATCAAATGAAAAAAAATATTTCACGTTCCTATAACGTTTTCTTTTCACAAAAGCTTTTACTGCGTATGGTACAAAAAGGCATGCTTCGTGAGGATGCCTATCGCATTGTCCAACGCAACGCACACGCCGCTTTTGATGAAGAAATTTTGTTTGATGACAAAATTAAAAATGAGCCTGAAATTAAAACACTCTTTTCAGATGACGAGTTGGATGAATTGTTTAGCTTTTCACCGTATACTCAACATGCCGATGAAATATTTAATCGTGTTTATGGTGGGTAATGATTTTTAATGTCATCACATTTGGCATTTTAGTTGCCATTGCGGGGTTTCATATTTACATGGGATTGGGTGGGCCATTGAATATGGACACGGTTTTACCCAAAATTAAAGGTAAATCACTGCCATTTCATCAGTTGGCCGCTCTCCCAGTGGCTGTTTTACTTGCCGCTTGTGCCATTGCATTTGCTCAAAAAACACAGTTAATTCAGTCAAATTACCCTATTAAATTTATTGATCTGTTTCTGTTATTATGTGGAATTGCGTTTCTTTCTCGGGGCGTGCTTGGCTTTATTTTCTTTCACTTCTTGGACTTAATTATTGACCCTACACCTTTTAAAACGTGGGATTTAAGGTTATACAGCCCTTTAACCATTTATTTGGGTTCTCATTGCTTGATTATTTTAATTTAACCTATATTCAAGGATCTCAACGCCACTGGCTTATTTTACCTGGCATGCTGGGATCCGCAGATGATCTTCGTCCAGTTTGCCCAAATAACGACTCCTTTATTCTGATTGATTATGCCCTGGATAAGGACAGTAATATTGATGATTTTTTTAATCAACTAACGGTTCAACTTAAGGCCTTATTGCCCAAAAATTCAATTTTATATGGACTTGGGTACTCGATGGGTGGACGCATCCTTCAATACCTGATGGTTCGGGAACCAATGCTTATTCAACGGGGTATATTTATATCATCGGCAGTAGGGATCATGTCACCGAAAGACCGCTATTTGAAATACAAGTTTGAGTCTTTGGCATCCAATAAATTGGCCACCCTTTCCTCGGCCGACTTTCTAGAGTGGTGGTATTCATTGCCCATCTACAATACCCTTCCCCACCACACTCGATTCAAAGACCTTGTCGAAAAAAAAGTGGCGGAATTTAATCAAGATCAGATTGAATTACGACTATTAAAGTTTAGCGCGCTTTGTTTCCCATATCGTCTGGCTTGTATTAATTCACCTTGTTTATATGTCGTTGGTGAAAAAGATCATCGCTATGTACAAATGATTCAACATTGGGGGCCAGAGCAATTTCCCAAATTATCAACCGTTGTTATTCCAGCCGCATCACATCTTTGTTTTTGGGAAGCTCCCACTGAAATTATTGCTCATATTTCGCAATGGTTATTGCACAACACCAAGTAATAACCGACCTTTTTTGATGGTATTTCAATCAATTTATTTAATTTCTTTTATCGAATTACGAATAGAAACTTTTCAACTTTTTTGGTAATGTATGAAATGTTTCGTTTAAAGTTAACGATATTAACAAGCAAGAAATGGAGACGCCTTTTATGAGTCAAAACACTAAGCAAAAAACGTCAAAAAAGAAACCAGTTTTAAAAGCTGACCCTCAACATAACTCATTTGTTTATGCCGAGGAAAAAAGCCATGAGCTTGATAAAAAGCGCCGCCCATTGGGAATTCGTATTTTATCTAAAGCATTAAAAAAGTCAGCCATTTTCATTTTTGGTTTATTTGCAATTACAGCTTTTTTTATTGGTGCCAACCAAGGCCCTCGCTACACTGTTCAAGAGGTCTCTATTGATCTTAAAAAAAATGAATCTGGTCAATACTACTACATGTACAAAGGAAAACCCTCGATTGTTAATCAAGTTTCTCCAATTCAAAAGGCCTCATTAACCAAGTCGAATATTCAAAAGTTAAATAATGATGTATCTACCTTGCCCCAAACTGAATTTGTTACTGATTTTAAAGAAATAAATGGTGAACGAACCCAGGTATTCTATCAACTTAAGCTTGCTCAGCATTTTGGAATATGGTCATTATTGCCAGCTATTGTGGCGATCATTTTATGTTGGATTACTCGTGAACCTGTTACTTCGTTACTATCTGGAATTATTGTTGGGGCATTATTACTTCAAAAATATGACATAACCGATGCGATCCTTTTAGAATCAATGGCAACCAAAAGCGCCGCAGGAATCATGCTTCTTTATTTATGGTTACTGGGTGGACTGATGGGTATTTGGGCGCGAACTGGGGCTGCAAAAGCATTTGCTGAATTAATGACCAAACATATTGTTCGTGGACCAAAGTCCGCTAAATTTGTGGCTTGGATCTTAGGCGTTATTTTTTTCCAAGGCGGTACAATGAGTACAGTATTGGTGGGTTCTACGGTTAAGCCTATTGCAGATAAAGAAAATATTTCTCATGAGGAATTATCCTATATTGTCGATTCAACAGCATCGCCTATTGCATGCTTACTTGCCTTTAATGCCTGGCCAGGTTATGTTCAAGCCTTTATGCTGGTATCCGGCGTTGGGTTTCTGGCGACTGAAACCGATCGTATTCATTTTTTCTTTTCAAGTGTCCCTTTTAGTTTCTATGCAATATTTGCTGTATTGGGAACCCTACTTTTATCTTTTGATAAAGCCCCATTTTTAGGTAAAAAAATGAAAGCGGCAATTCAACGTGCTCGAACAACAGGCCAGTTAGATGCTGAAGGTGCAAAACCGTTGTCCGCCGCAGAATTGGAAGCTAGTGATGTTCCCAAGCATTATAAACCTCACGTTATTGATTTCTTTTTACCGCTAGCCCTTTTAATTGGGGTCACAATTGGCACGTTTATTTTCATGGGCTCCCCTAAAGTTCGCTGGGGATTTAGTTTAGCATTTGTATGTGCGGCTGGATTGGCTTTAATTCGTGGCATGCGATTAACTGAAGTTATTGAAGGTATTGGTGAAGGATTAAAGGGCGTTGTCCTTGGTTCAGTGATCTTAATTTTAGCCATTACGATTGGCGGCATTGCTAAATCCGCTGGGGGTGGCGTTTTCTTGGTTGAACTTTTGGGTTCATCCATTCCATATTACCTTTTACCCGCCATTTTAATGACCTTAACTGTTACAATTGCATTTTCAACGGGAACAAGTTGGGGTACCTATGCGGTGGCATTCCCATTGGCCCTCCCCTTAGCTTGGAGTGTGGCGATAAATTCGGGTTTAAGTAACCCAAAGGTATTTTTAATGATTTGTTTTGCTACTGTATTGAATGGTAGTG
>JAYNJH010000076.1:0-5838 GCA_038109885.1 Candidatus Margulisiibacteriota bacterium
CTCATAACCCCCCCAATTATAATGGTATTAAAATTAATGACAAAAATGGTGCCCCTGCTCCGAAAATAATGACCAATTGGATCCAAGATGAGGCAAATAAATGTTTCGAATACCAATCTCAAGAATTTAAACAATTTAGAAAACAACCCGATTGTCAGCGTGTTGACTACACAAAACTGTTTTGTGAACATCTCCAATTACTTTTTAAAGAAAAATTCAATCTCCCTTTCCCTGATTTTTCAGGAGATTACATAATTGATACTAAATGCGGAAGTGCGATTGATGTGTGGAAATATTTAACACAAAATAGTATTGGAAATATTACTTGGAAAAACAACAAGTTTTCATCAAATTTTAATTATGAACTACCAGATCCAACATCAAAAGTATCGATCCAAAGCATCGGTGAATCATGTAGGAATTATCAATGTGTTGGATTTTCAAATGATCCTGATGCTGACAGACACGTGCTTATTAATGAATCTGGGGCATTTGTTTCTCCAGAAAAAACTGCGGCCATTATTCTTTCACATTTTCATTCAAATGGGATTGGCATTGAGTCTGTATCGACCACACTAGCAAACTCAATCCTTGTTAAATTGGTTTGTAAAAAGCTAAATATCCCAGTGCAAGAAACACTGATCGGATTCAAGTATTTCACCCCTTATTTAACCAATGCATTTAATAAAAATAGACTGGCTATTGGGGTTGAATCATCTGGGGGCTTCTCTGTCTCTTATCATTCTTATGATAAATGTGGTTTTTTGCCGATCTTACTTATTTTAGGCATTATGAAAAAACAGAATAAATCATTGGTTGAGCTTTGCAATGATATAGATGATCAATTTGGCGAATTTAAGTTTGAAGAAGTTGCCATCAAATTGGTCAATGGGCAAGGAAAACTGCCAATTTCAAAACAAATGACATCTAACAAATCACTCCTCACAACATTTTTCTCGGCCCCGGTTTCTTCAGTAAACTATGATGATGGACTCAAAATCTCTTTTGAAAACAATGATTGGGTACTGTGTCGCCCATCAGGAACAGAACCATTAATTCGTGTTTATGCAGAGTCAAGCTCAACGAATCAGGCACTTAATTATATTGAAAAGATTAAAGTTTTAATTACGGAATCAAGTCAAGAATAAGTTAAGCTTAGGAATATCGTACATATCCTGACCTCGCTCTTCAATTAAATCCATTATGGTTTTTATAGACTGAAAATAAAGCAATATTGGTTCTTTTGTTTCAAGTTTAAAGTGCGCTTCGTTTACAATTCTTAACCCAATGGTTTGATTATAAGAAAACTTATTAAAAAACTGAAATTCAGAGTAATTATTTTTAAGCGCTAATTCAACCTCACTCGTTGCCCCTTGAATTAATATCCCCTTTAAACCTTTTGGCATTAATGTATTAATCAGATCACCTTTAAAAAGATTGGCCTCTGGAATTGCCGCTGAAAGAAAAATAAACTTTTGATTAGAAAATAATATTAATTTTGAATTTTTATACTTCGTAAAAATTGCATCTAACTCTTGCAACGGATTATCTAAATGATCAAGATCAACTAAAAATATTCGTGGCTGGCCTAACTGATACATTGACACTGAATTAACAATATCTGCGTGCCAATTTGGAATAACTTGAATGACACTTTGTAAACTCTTAAGCTGAATTTGATTCTGACTTATTAATACTAATTTATTTAATTGCTCAATTTTAACGCTTGATTTTATTGGATGAATAATTTCTATTGAAGTCCCACCACCTTTTGTACTCATGCAAATTAACTTTGCTTGCATATTTCGGCAAAATCGATGAACTAAAACCAATCCTAGCCCAACGGTAGAGAATGCATCTACCAAACTCATGTCATCTTTGTCTAATGAAGTTAAGATTTTATTAATACGGTCTTGATCAATCCCAACCCCCGTATCTGTGATTGAAAAAATAAGCTGACCTCCTGCAATCTTGCAGTTAAGCTCAATACGACCATTGGAAGTATAGCGAGACGCATTTAGGATTAATTGAATTAATGCTTGAAAAAAATAGATTCTTGAAGTTTCCATTTGCACGTTTTTTGGAACTGACATTTTAAATGTATTCCCATACTTTTCTGCCATAAATGCAAATAGTGGTTTATACGAAATAATCGTCTCATATATGTTAACATTGTCAATTTGTGTAATTTTTGAAAACCCTTGATTATCTTGCAGTAATTGAATCAATTGACGCAATGTGCTTAAAATATGATTAATAATCAATTGAGTTAGTTCTATTGAAATTTTTGGATCCGCTAATAGCTCAATTAATGCGGTTACTTCTTGAACATAATGCGCTACATAAGATCTTTGATTTAGGCTAAATAATTGAAGCTTTTCATTTAAAAATGAAATTTCATCTAAATGATCATTGACTTTAGTTTTCAACGCATTATTGGTTTGAGTAATCTTATCAATTTGAATATTTATTAATGAAGCCAACCCATTGATGGCATTGGCGATTTCTGAAATCTCATCATTTTTCTCATCTTTTATAATAAACTTATCTCCAAATGAATAGGCTTCAATTGCTCGATAAATTAGCTTAAGTCGACCAAATAATGAATTCGTAATCCAACGCCCTAGAACGAACCCTAAACTGATCGAAACCAATAAAAAGAGACTGATTAGCCAAATTAAATTAACCGAAAAAATATGCTTTAATGGCATTTTATATGCGATAACACTGTAGCCTATGATCCCATGGTATCGGGGATAATTGTATAATAATGTGGTTTCATCATCTGGAAATACGAACTGTGAAAATATGGGCGAAATACAGTATATAATATGTTTTTTTGAATACAGAACATCCGAAGTTAATGACTCCGAAATGTTATTGTATTTTGATTTTCGAATAACATTGGTAACAAACTTCAAATCAATGTTTGATTGTTTTTGTAACACATCTATTTTTGGCTTACCTAATTGTGTGCTTATAACCCCTGTAAACAATACAAGGGGATTATCAAGCATAACCGTTAAAAACTGATTTAGTTGATCTTTATCATAGTCAACTAAGAAAGGCTCAGCATTTCTAGCTAAATTCTGTGTTAAGGCAACGCCCTGAGATTGCAAGTGAAATTTAGTTTTGGCATATTGACGACTTAATACCAATAGGCCAACCACTAAAATCGCGATGATAATACCCAATGAAATTAAAATTTGAACTTTTAAGAAAAAAGAAAATCGTTTAATCAATATAGGCCTTTAATGAAATCCGATCGGTATAACTCCCTTTAAATGCACTTGATGCATTCCCTAAAACCAATTTAATTCGATGCGTCGATTTTTCATTATAAGCATCCTTTTCAATGGACTTTCTAAATTCACCAGATGTCCCTAAATCCACAAGTTCATCATCAAAATATAATTGATATGGGATGGTTGTTTTTACTTGATCAAGGTGATGCTTCAAAACCCCTTTATTCGCCGATATTAAAATAATATTATAATTTCCAACCGAATTTATGAATGCTTCGTAATTTACAACTTCACCTTCTTTAAGTTGCTCAAACTTTATATTAAAGTCTGTAAATTGATTAAATGTATCGTCCCCCACTGATACCTCAATTTGGTTTGAAACTTGTATCACAAGCCCAATTTTCCCAGACGATACTAGGTTGCCAAGTCCCCCAATATTAAGTGGCCCGTCATAAATATTTATGCCAAGCGATGTTTTATATTCACCTGGAGTTACACGTTGCCCTGGATCAACCCAAATGTAAATGGGAATTCTAACAATTGGTAAATTATTGCCTTTCAACTGGAACGTGAGGACATCTTGATTGGACGAAATCATTGGCCAATCTAAAATAGAATAATTTGTATTTGTTTGAGATGAAATTTTAAACGCTATTTCCTGTTGATGATCTTGTCCAGTTACAGTTCGGACAATATCATTATTATCTAAGGCAATACCAATATAGTATTCCCCAATTAAATTTGAAGGCACATTTAATTCAAGAATTGCTTTATGATAATACCCCTTTTTATCGAAGGGCGAATAAATTTCGCCACGTGAATTTAACCAATTGATGGATTGAGGCACCACTGAAATTTGAGCATTTTGTGAAAATACCCCTAACGCAATGGTTAATATTATAAACCAAACCTTAGAGAGTGACATTTACTTCCGTAACAGACGCACTTAAATTGTCTGGCCATTCAATTTCAATAATGCGCTGACTTCTTGCTAATATATTTATAACACCATTTAACTCGTCAGGAATATACTCCCAAGATTGATCTTTTAGTTGTTTTCCAGATGCATCCACTGGTGTTAATTTAATTAACGTTTGTTTTAGTATTTTATGCGCTGTTCCAGTATTCTTTAAAGTTAAACGTATCACTTTCTTACCAGTATCACTTGTTGCAACTTCCGATTTAGAAACTTTTACATTCGCCTTGGCATTTTCTGGGGCAACATATGCTGCTTTTACCACCTTTGTGAGTGCCGCTAATTTAACCGTCATATCTTCATCTTCAGACTCCTCATCCAAAGACAAGTTCAGTTCCTCAACAACAATTCTAAACGCGCGTTCTTCTGGTAATTCTTGAGGCCCAACCCAAGTTAATGTAACCACTTGTTGTTCATCCGGTTGTAATAACAATTGATTTGGATATATTAAAAAATCTTCAATATCGTCTAGTTCATCGATACCGGTTGTTTCATTTACAATTCTTGATTGCGCATAAACTTCTAAAGCAATCATTTTGCCACTATTATTTGTGACAAATAAATTACGGTTTGCGGATCGCCCTGAAGTTGCAAAAGTATCATTTGATAATTCTACTCGTAATGCAAACATCGGTAATGTTAGCGCTCCCAACAATACAATCCAAATTTTTGATCTCATATATTAATCCTTTCCCTATCGTAAGATTACCAAAATAGTTATAAATCTGCTATTACAAAGGTAATCACGTCTTTGTATTGTCCTCGAAATAAATTCTCTTTGGCTTTTGTATTAAGCATTAAATTTAACTCAGCTTCAATGGTTGATATATCGAGCTGATCATCAAACTGGACCAAAACCTCATTTGATAAGTCCAAGTTTTTACGTTCACTTTCTGTTGGCATCTCGCCCCCCAACTGCCCACCAGGCCCTCGCTCTAAATTTAATGTATAATTAATGTAATCACCATCTTTTATATTCGAAACAAACTGACCATCGACAAAACGAACCAGTCGACCACGCTGTTCACTTTTTAATGAAATCTGAAAGCCATTGGCATCATTATTACTTACAGTAAATGCGGCAATTATCACCCCACCTACTGGTGTATCATACTTACGAAATTCAGGTAACACCGATGATAAGTTTTCAAAAGGAACAACATTCATTTCCAAAATATTTTCGACCTCCCCTTTTGGTGCTGTTTTTCCAGATGTTCCCGCTGTTACTGACACGCACAACATAATGACTAGTAAATATACCCAACGAAAAATATTGTTACTCCTTTCATAAATCTGTAATAGTTATTGTTATTGTATCTTGAAATACCCCATGAAAAAGTGTACTTTTTTTCACCAAATGCATCTTTAAAACAAGCTCGGCTTGATGGGTTGCTGTAATGATATTATCGTTAAAATTTATAATAAACGGATCAAATAAAGTAAATCCTTTACGCTCGTTTTCAGGTGGCATACTTATGCCAAGCTGCCCACTCTCTCCTTGCACTAAATCAAGAGAATAGTTTATAAACTGACCTTCTTTTGACGCCGTTGCATATTGATTATTCTTAAAAAAGACCAACTTCCCTTGCCTGTCAGATGAAAATGTCAAAGAAAACC
>JAYNJH010000076.1:5848-9097 GCA_038109885.1 Candidatus Margulisiibacteriota bacterium
TTGTTAGTATCACAAAAGATTTTAGCAACTGTTGAACCCATTGGTGGAGTTGAATTCAATCGAATATCCGGCACTT
This sequence comes from Candidatus Margulisiibacteriota bacterium, assembly GCA_038109885.1. GTDB lineage: Bacteria > Margulisbacteria > Marinamargulisbacteria > UBA817 > UBA817 > UBA817. Next base: position 5,925 of record JAYNJH010000076.1, read on the forward strand.
GTGATTTCAGCTGATTGTCGGTTTGAACATGGATATTTATGATGGAATCAAGCCCACCCTCAACAAGAGCATCACTTGCAAAAATGGGACATGAAATTAAAAAAAATAATCCGCTAATTACGGGCCATATGATATAGTTCATCACTTATCATATTCCCTATTTCAGAGGTTTTAAACCCCATTTTTCCTGCTAACATGGATTTCCCTTTTTTAATTACAGAAATTTTAGCTAATTCCAATTTATTTGCAGCCTCAGAATAGCCCAAATGATCCAACATTAAATGGGCAGCACCAATTGCTGCCATGGGATTAATTTGGTCTTTTCCAGTAAAATCGGGGGCCGTACCACCAATTGGCTCAAACATTGAAACCCCATTTGGGTTAATATTTCCACTTGCAGCAACGCCCATCCCACCCTGTGTAACTGCTGCCAAGTCAGTAATAATATCGCCAAACATATTTGATGTCACAATAACATCAAACGTTTCAGGCCGCTCAATCATGTGCACACAAACCGCATCAACGTGCGTGTAGTTAATAATAATCTCGGGATAATCTTTGGCGACATCATGAAATACGCGCTCCCATAAATCGAATACATAAGTTAATACATTTGTTTTTCCACACAACGTCACTTTTCCAACTTTACCATCATCTAACTGATCCTGCGTTAATCCCTTCCAAGGGCTCGCATGATGTCGTTTTTTTACTGTTTCAAATGCAAAGCGAATGCATCTTTCAACTTGATGGCGTGAATAGATCATCGACTGGGATGCAACCTCTTGTGCCGTTCCTTTATTCTCAATGCTCCCAACTCCGGTATACAATCCCCCTGTATTCTCACGAATAACGACATAATCAATCGTCTCAGGACTTGCATTTTTGATTGGGGATTCAACATTTTGATATAGTTTGACCGGCCGATAATTTATATACTGGTCTAAATCAAATCTTAACTTTAGAAGTATGCCTCGCTCTAAAATTCCTGGCTGGACTTCCGGATGCCCAATGGCTCCTAAATAAATGGCATCACACGCCTTTAGTTCAGTCATATCTTGGTCGGTTAAAATTTCACCGGTTCGTTTGTAGCGTTCGCCATTTATATCCATTGGTATAAACTGACAGTCTATGTTGTACTGCTGAGTTATTATATCCAATGCTTTCAAACCTTCTGCAACTACCTCAGGCCCCGTTCCATCGCCACCGATTACCGCTATTTTGTGCATTAATGCCTCCATGTTTGAAAATAATAATAAAAATATTAGCATAATCAGGTTAGTTTTTTAATTAATTCTGATTTCTACGTTTATTTCCCAAATAATTTTTTAAATATTGAGGGAGACTGTTTTGATCCGGCGGTTTGGACCTCATTACGTTTCAGTTTTGCTAAATATGTGACCAATATTTCTTGCTGTTGCTGTAAATTTGTGGGAATCCCCTTCTGATTTACCAAGTAAAACCAATCATTGGTTAACGACTCTAGAAACTCATCGGGTGCAATAGTATTAAATAGTGAGGCAATAATTTCTTCCCAACCACTTCTAATATTTAAGGGTACCGAAGACTTCGGTATCGGTTGCAGCCGCTCATATTTGGAAAACGTAAGGTGCGTTACTAAAAACTCTTCATGATCTTTTGACTGAAACGCTTTACGATGAAGACCCTCTAGACGGTTTAATTCGGGTAAAGAAACGGATTCTGCTTGTTGGCGTTCTCGATAACGATCAGAAATTGCAGGCGTTAACCCATCTCTATTTTCCAGAGGTTGTGGAATATCCGCCACTGTTGTTTTGGGCGCTCTTAAATCTTCTTTCGGTGACGATATTGCATTTATTTCAGCAATCTTACATAATTGCAAATCAATATTTGGCTCATCAAAATTGCATCGTTCTAGCATTTTAAACCACTTTTTAGAAACATCATTACAAAAGTCATCGCTAAACTCTCGGCGATATTTTGCAATTACTTTTGCCCACTTTTTGGCTAACTCACCTTGATCTTTATCTATAGGGCAAGCCATGGAAAAACCTTGCGCAATACACATCAAGTACGTATTAATAAATTCATCAGCATCATTATTATCAATCGCAATACCAACCCCGGTTAATGTCATGCCGTAAGTCGCTTCATTAATTGATCATAGGCATCGTTAATTTCCTGCATTTTCTTTTCAGCTTCTTTGCGAAACTCTTCACCTAGATGCTGAACTTTATCTGGATGATATTTTTTTGTTAAATCGCGGTAGGTCTTCTTGATCTCTTGTTTAGATGCCATATTGGTTAGCCCTAGCGTTGCAAAATATTTATCGTCATTGGCTTGCTTTGAAATATCACCATACTGAGCTTCAAATGCCATCTTTATGCGTTGATGATCAAATGCAGAAATTTTAAGAAGAATTGCCAAACGATCAATTAACTGTGACTCAGCTTGATGAAAATGGCCATCTGAATAGGCGATATTATATACCATATTTAGGAGCATTAGCTGAGATTCATACCCAAATTGTCGATTAAATTCAGCGGCCAATGATTCCAAACTTTCATTAGAATTAAGGGCTGAATTTATAATATCATTCAACCATGTAATTTTTCCGGCAGAGAAATTCATTTGAGTTATAAAAAATTGGCGAATCATCTGCGTTTCTTGAGAGCTTACGTTACCATCCGCTTTCGCAACATGAATCATAATATTTACCATAATTTCAACAAATCGCTTATATTCTTGAGATTGCATATTTAATGATGCATTAACAAACCGGTTTCGCCCCACCTTTTTAACGAATTTAAATACAAAATAGCCCGCAATAATTAAAGGAAAAAAATTGATAACAATGGCTAAGAGCAACCCAAATATGGCAAACAATGTTCGAAACCCGCCAAAAACCACAAAGAGTAAGAATAAAAGCCAAAAATAATTTCCCCCATTAGAATATCGTTGGTAATACATAGGTATAGCATACTCTTTCCTATTGAAAGGGACCAGTTTAAAAAATTTCGATGTTTAAATTTCATGTTTTTTGACTATACATAACTATGGATGCCAAAAAAAGAAATGTTTTAAAAATTATAATTCTTTCAACAATCCTTATTTTGATTGCTACGGAGTTTATTGGATTAAATCAACGATTTCAGTGGCTACTTCAAGACCAAATGGCGGTTCACCTACGGACTGAT
>JAYNJH010000077.1:0-3560 GCA_038109885.1 Candidatus Margulisiibacteriota bacterium
GTCCATAGGTTTCGAAAATGCCTTCGAGTGATTTACAATCATTGAAATCAGCCATCGCGTATTGGCGTTGATTGGTAGCAAAGCCTTCAAACATAATTGGATCTTCGTTGCCAGCAATGACTTCAATTGTACGTCCATGAAAATTACCTTTGCAAGTGACTGTGATTTGATCTTCATCTGCAATTCCTGTATTCATAAATTTATACCGTCTCGCAACTTTAAGTGCGCCTTCCACCGCTTCAACACCTCCATTGGCCGGAATTATTTGAACTTTTCCAAGACTTGGGTTTTCAAGTATGTTTTCAGCCATGGTTGAATATCGTGCAGCTACTTGAGGCAGTACTTGGTTGTAAAATGCGCGTGATGGATGAATGGCGTGGCCATTTTTAATAAAATCAATTGCAGCGTTCATGATAGGTAATGCATTATGTCCGCCGGTGACTGAACTGTAAGCCGCACAATTGTCAAAAAGAACATCGGTTCCATTTGAAATGAATGGGCCAGCGGCAGTTTTTACAACAATTGGAATGATACCACTATAATTGTTAACTAAATGCGTATTTGACATTTCAATCGCATCGAATTGTTTTAAATCTCTAAAAAATCGTGCTTGGTAATTTCTTTTACTATAAGAAACCATTGATAATGACCTTAAACAAGTTAAGCTTTTCATAAATCACCTTTAATTGAAAATTAAAATTATTGTGAAAAAATTTATTGTCATTTTAGTTTGAAAATGAAGGGCTGTCTATTATTTTGATGTCATGACCCATACGCCATCCCAATTTTTGGGTTTTTTTGCTTTCAAAATATCACATCGCTCCAGGTACATTTTTGCGGCTTTATCTGATGGGTTTGCTTTTAATCCAAGCTTGAATTGCTTGATGGCTTTGTCCCAATGCCCTTTTTGATATAATTCAAATCCTTGATTAAATAATCCCAAGGCATCAACCATGTTTGGAAATGTTTCTGGGGTATGATAGTCCAGGACTTCATAAACCCCAACCGGTTCAGTTTTTCCTTTTACAATTACTTTATCAATTTCTCGAGTTTTGTAAGTGGCTTTTAATGCATTAAAGGTAAACTCAGATATTAGAATTCGGGCACCGTATTGTTTGCAGGCACTCTCAAGTCTGGCTGCTAAATTGACCCCATCTCCGATAACGGTATAATCCATTCGTTTTGGTGATCCTATGTTGCCAGATACAATGGCGTCCGTATTGAGACCCATTCCATGATCAATGCATAATTGTCCGGCTTTTTTTCTTGGGGCGTTAAATTCATTTAACTTTACCATCATATCTATCGCTGCCCGAACGCCTCTGTCGGGGTCATCATCATGTGAAATGGGTGTTCCAAAAATTGCCATCATAGCATCCCCAATGAATTTATCTAACATACCATCTTCTTTTTGAATGCAATCAACCATAACGGTAAAATAATCGTTTAATAGGGAAACGGTTCCTTGTGCGCCTAATGCTTCTGTGATTGTTGTGAAACTTCGCACATCGGAAAATAGTACTGTAGCTACGCTTTGTTTACCACCTAACATATCTTCGCCACCTTCCATTAATTGCTCAGCAAGTTCTGGATTCATATAGCGAGACATTGTTGATTTCATACGTTTTTCATCACTAATATTTTCAATCATGATCATTGAACCAACTTTGTGGTCTTCATTGTCTTTTTCAGTAATCAGGGGATGAATTGTAATATTTGCTGATATTTTATTGCTTCCAAAGTGTAATTCTGTATCAAGGAATTCAAGATCTTGAAACTTAGGTAGTATGTTTTTTTCTTCTAGATCATCCTCATCTTCAGGGGTTTCTAATTCATCTAACTTTTCTATTATCCATTTATTTTCATCAATTAGAATATGCTCAATATGTTTTCCTAAAACTTCAGATTTTCGTACTCTCATTAAATGAAGGCCTGCTCGATTACACGTGGTAATAATACCATCTTCATTGACAGTAATTACTGCGTTTTTCATACTTGCAAGTATGCTTTCGGTATAATTTTTCATGTTTTGTACGTCATCAAATAGTTTTGCATTTTCAATCCCGACAGATATCTGGGAAGTAAATGCTTCTAAGCGTGCTTCATCTTCTCGATTAAATGTTCCGCCACGTTTATTTAAAACCTGTGTAACGCCAATGATTTTACCTGTTTTATTTCTTACTGGCATGCATAATATTGATTGGGTAAAATATCCGGTTTGTTTGTCAAAGCTTGGATTGAATCTTAAATCAGCATATGCATGGGGGATATTTACTGATTTTCCGGTTGAAAATACAGAGCCGGCAATTCCTACATTATTTGGGAATCGAATGGATGTTTTTCCCAGCCCTTGGCCAATTTCAGTAAAAAGTTCATTGGTTTTTTCATCATTAATGAATAATGTTGATCGATCTGCATCAAGCATTTTTGTAATTGTTTCCATTATTTTTTGCAATAGAGGTCCAATTTCTAGCTCTGAAGACACCTTAGAGACGACATCTAAAAATTCCAGTTCTTGTTTTCGTGATGCTTCAATTTCTTCGATGATGACATTATTTTGTAGAGTCGTTGCAGCTTGCTTTGTCATAATTTCAAGGATTTCTAAATCTCGTTTACTAAATTTGCCTCGTTGTTTATTTAACACTTGAGCAACCCCAATCTTTTCGCCTTTTAGTGAATAAATTGGGCAGCACATCATATTCTTGGTGATGTAACCTGTTTTTTCATCAATTTCTTTATTAAATCGTTTATCTTGATAGGCATCTTTAATAATTACACTTTCATTATTAATAAATGACCACCCTGCAACTCCTCGATTATTTAACATTCGAATTTCACGTCTGAAATTTCCTTGTGCCACTCTGGAATAAAGTTCACCTGTTCGGTCATCGTTTAAGAAAATTGTGCCTCGGTCGGCATTTACTGTGGTTGTTGTGATTTCAACCAAACGTTCTAAAGCGTCGTCCAGTGTATTGGATACGGCCAAATCATTTGTTAATTTTAAAAGTAACTCGGTAAATTGTTGACTTTGTTCTTTCATTTATTTAGCTCCTATTTTGGGACTAAGTAGTTTATCGATTTATTTCTTCTTTGCTTTATTTTTGTCTAATTCTTCTCTTAATTTTTCAATGGTTTCTTTTTGGTGCCGTTTTAAATGATCGCATTCAAGTTGATGTTTTGAATGAATTTGATCGATTTCATTTGCCTTTTTCATTAACTGTTTTTTTAACTCTTGAATTGTCTTTTCGAGATGTTGACGTTTAAGGTTTTCCATTTGAATTGTTTTATTTAATATTGATTCTGATTCGAATCGTTCCTTTTGGTTTTGGTCTCTTAGTTTTTGAATGCTTTTTTGTAATGTTTTTGATTCATTGGCTGAATCAGCTATGACTTTTTGAACATTGGTTTCTTCTTTAATCTTTTGTTTTTCAAGTTCATTTCTTAATGATTGGACGTTACTTTGTAAATGCGTAATTTCAATATTGGCATTGGCAATGGCTTTTTGAATATTGGATTCTTCTTTAATCTTTTGTTTTTCAAGTTCATCTCGTAATGATTGA
>JAYNJH010000077.1:3660-8701 GCA_038109885.1 Candidatus Margulisiibacteriota bacterium
ATGTTTTCTTGGAGGTGTGTTATCTCAATATTGGCATTGGCAATGGCTTTTTGAACATTGGTTTCTTCTTTAATCTTTTGTTTTTCAAGTTCATCTCGTAATGATTGAATGTTTTCTTGGAGGTGTGTTATCTCAATATTGGCATTGGCAATGGCTTTTTGAATATTGGTTTCTTCTTTAATCTTTTGTTTTTCAAGTTCATCTCGAAGCGATTGAATGTTTCCTTTTAAATGTTTGATTTCTATATTGGCATTTGCTACTGATTTTTGAATTCGGGCGTCTTCATTAAAGCGGTCCTTTTCATTGTTTATTCGAAGTGCCTGAACCGTCTTTTTTAATTCTCGTAAAGATAAATTATGTTTGTTCGTTAAAGACTCTAAAGTTTTATCTTTACTGATTAAATTTTTCTCAAGCTCTTCTCTTAATTTAATGATGGTTAATTTTAATTGATTTGATTCGTGTTCCAATCGAAGTTGATCATTGGTCATGATTATAAATTCGATCTGAATTGAAAATGTCTTTATTGAAACGCTCAAAACTACTCTATTATTTTAGGATTTTGAAGTCTGAAATCTTTATTTAATTTAGAGGTGTTGGATTTTAATCATGAGAAAATGATAATTACTAAAAATAGGGATAGGAATCAGTTTTATATTATAAGTTGGCACTCAATTAACTCATCTTTTTAATGAGATAAGGATTTTTAGTTGGATAAATATAAATAACCATATTATTACTAATAAAATAGGGGTGCGGAATCAGCTGATATTATCATTTAGATATCAATCTGTTTAATTTGATTTTTGCACTTAATAAAGTGCCTGGCTATTTTGAATCCCCCCCTTAAATAAAATAAAAAAATACTAATTTAATTGAGCGTTACGAATGGATATGTTGGCCCCTTGATACAGGTTTTTTACAGGGCATTCATTTTCAGTTTGTTTTAATAAATTATCGAATTGGTCTTGAGAAAGGCCTGGTGCGGTTGCTTTAACATCCAATAGAATGGTTGTAATTATTGGTGGTGATTGAGAGCCATCTAAATGCACTTCTGCGGTTGATTCAACCTGAGTATTTTGAAGGCCTTCTTTACTAAATAGTGCGCTTAAATACATGCTGAAACAGGCGGATAAGGCACCGCCAATTAACTCTTCAGGGTTGGTAGTATTACCTCTTTCGAAGCGAGAGCCAAAATCATATGAAAATGTTGCTGATGCTTTTGGTAGTGATAATTCACCAGCGCCTTCTTTTAAGGTGCCATTCCAAACAGCTGTTGCTGAATTTATTTGTGCCATATAAAACTCCTATATTTTGATTATTAATTAAAGTATAGCAGAACGATAAAATACTTTTGATGATTCTAAACTTAATACTAAACTTTAAAAACGTCTTGAAAATATTAAAATCAAATACCGGCGGATAATAGTTCTTTACTTTGACGTCTTTACGATGCTTGGTTTCTAAAAAACCATGGGAACACCTTTAGATCGTAGGGTATTTCCTAATTATTGGTTTGGGAATATTTATATAGTGGTATTAAATTCGCTTAAGCTTATATGTTTATTTGTGATAAATGATCCCCATCCCAATAGGCTAATTAGTTGTATGGTATTTTTGAACAGTATTATAAGTTTACAAAATTATAAATAAGACGTCGTATTATTTAGTTAAATTGTGCGGGGCTTTAAATATTCGTTGAGTATGCCTGTGTTAATAATTATCAACTAGCATCTTCAATCTTCCAACCCGTTACTATTTCAAATAGTGTCACAGCCTCATTTTCTTGTAGACGTTCAAGGCCCTTTAGATGATCTGGGTGGGGTGGCAGTCCAATGTATTTTAGAAATAATTCGATGGCCGCCGCTTTGTATGCAAAACGTTTTTGATCACCAGATCGTAATTTAAGATATTTTAAGTCTTTAATGGCGCGTTCCCGGGCCTCAGTTCTTGGCGGCCCTAGCTGTTCATGGGTTTCAAAAAAGCGAACGTAAAGGAGTCGTAACATGGGGTTAAATCCATCGGCGCATTGTCGTTTAAAAAATTCATTCGGTCCGCCATCAAAGCTTTTACTAATCACACGACGATCCGGTAACGTTCCTCGACAATGCCCGCTTTTTCCTGGTTCATATTGTAAAATCTGACCATAATCAATAGATGTTAGGGCTTTTCCCTGCGGTGCATTTAATCGGTTCTCAATTAAAAAGTTACCGGGATTATTAAAGTCAGCATCGGATAAAATCCAGTGCAATAAGACATAATTTCGAATAAATGTGGAAGATGGAATTGCAGCTGTTAACGCTTTGATTTCATTTGATATATCGCCATTATCATTTAGCGTCATTGAATCGGGAAAAAATTGTCGAGCAACAAATACCTTGTTATTTTCTTTGGCCTTTATGGCGATTTGGGGTTTGAACGGATTTAAAACTTGCAATTGTCCATCATCTTTGACATGCATCATCAAATGTTTTAATACCATTGTGCGTTCTTCACAAATGGTGGCCAAGCATGGTCCTACAAATTCACGAAGGCATTCATCAAAATTAACAAACTTAAGTAGCCAGTAATGGTTTAATGTGGTTTTTCCAACAAGAATATTACCTAATCGAGAATACTGTGAATGAGTTAATGAATGATTTGGGAAATGGGTTAAGTAGTGGGTTAAATCATAATGTGTTAAAAGATTATTTATGGTTTGATGATAAGTATCCATTTCATCCATGGATGTGGGTGCAGCCCCCCCTTCCTTGGTATGACTTAGAAGGTCTTTTAATGGAACGACTGAAATTTCTTGTGGGTCCAATGGTGGCGGTGTCATGTCACCCAAACCCAAGAATTCCCATAAAAATTTGAATTGAATCATTCCTGTATCTTTGGCGCTAATCGAAGAGGTGGAAGTCGAGAAATACCGTGTGCTTGGAAGTAGTGTTGATGCAAGTGATCCCAAGTGTTGTAACTTAAATGATTTCATTTGTTGCCCTTGATGAGCACAAGCTGTGTTTAAAGATGTTGCTTTGTTCCACTTTGATGGTATTGTTCGTTGGTGAAATCCTATTTTTAACCGAGATGGCAGCATTTTGGTGGTTATCGTCATGTTTTTACATAAATTTAAATAAATCATTTATTGGTTATCCTTAAACTGGATTAGCAAATCAGAAATAGAAGTTCATAAATTCTAATTTAAGTCATAATATATGTCAATTCATAGGTGGTTTTGAATCAGGTGAGTTGCAATAACGTATATTCAATTTTTTTGGATAATAAGGATTCGCTTAAATAGACCTTTTGCCCCATAAGTTAAATATTCCCCAAAATATTAAGAGAATTGTACTTCCAATCCAAGGCCATCGGCTATAGAAAGAAGGCTGTGAATTTACTAGGATCGTTTCATTGAGTTGGGCTTCTTTGTGATGCGCGACTGTTTTTAATGCTTTTCCTTGATGATTAATAATGATTGATTTGCCATAATTGGCTGCAATGATTACTGGTATTTGGTAACTTGCGGCATAGATGTGAGCAAATTTGGTTAATAATTGGCCGGCATTGCTTTTGTTAAACCATGCGTTATTGGCTAAGATTGTGACGAGTTGGTTTTCAGGCCCTCGGTATGCGTTATTATCAACCCCCTCCAGGCATATAAGTGGACTTATAATAGCGTTTTTATAAGGAATATGTACGGATGCAATGCCAAGGGAAAAATCATTAAATAGTAATTGATGGGGGATGAACTTTGACATGAATTTCCGGAATGGTAAGGTTTCTCCAAAGGGCATTAAACGGCGCTTTTTGTAAAGGATTGGGTTGATATTTGGTTGTATAAAATAACTGCCATTGAATATTTTTTCTTCTTTAAAAATAAATGAGCCAACCAGTATTGCGATGTCTTTTTTATTACTTAAATGTTGAATTTTGTTAAAGGTTCCATAGGGTTTTATATCGGTTGGTAAAATGGTTTCTGGAAGGATAATCAGATTTCCAGTGCTATTTTTGATTTCATTAATGTAAAAGGCTTCAATACTAGGCCATAATGCGGGCCTCATTTTTTTGTTTTGTTCAATGCCACTTTGGATAACGCTTAGTTGAATTCCGGTGCTTTTAAATTGAGTTGGTGATTTTAATGCCAATAGAAAAAATGTTGTTATTGGAATGATTAATAGGTATTTTCGGTGGTTATTTAGTCGCCATTGGAAAAGTGCGATATTTATAAATAAGATACTTATTCCTAAGCCCATATAACCAATTAACGATGTTGCTGGAATGTAGTGAATGATTTCTGAGAGGGAAAACCCTAAGTTTCCATTCGGGTTTCCATAAGTTCCCCATTGTTTTGTAAATTCAATGATTGGCCAAATTACCGGCATAAATAATACCCATGATTTTGACTGATAGGTTTGAATTTTGTTTAATATGAGTCCTCCGATACCATAAAAGGCGCCAAAATAGATTGCGCAAATTAACCAAAGCATTAATGCAACTAAAAAGTGAGTATCGTCCATTAAATTAATCAAGAATGCATGGATACATGCCATGTAGACTATTCCCCAAATAAAGAAGGTTGATTTTGTTAACTTAACTTTGAATAAAGGGATGAAGGCGACCAGCATTCCTGGCCAAAAAAACTGATAGCATAGCCCGGTTAGTAATGCTGAAATTATTGTATTGATACGACCCATGATACTATTTTAGCTGAATTATCTGGTAAATATAATGATGTGTCATTTCGCCCAGTTTTGGGCGGAGAATTTGCCACTAATTCAATGGATTGAATATCACTAACAAGGTCTTGAGTGTTATTAATATTGTCGCCTTTGCTAGTGACAATTGAATAAAATAATGTATTACCAGATATATTTAAATCGGATATGGGGATTGTGAAGGATATTGTATTACTTACTACTTTATAATTATTAACCGAGACAAGGTTTGATGTTTAATTATAATGTTCTGTATCTGTATTGGTTGTTCTAGAAAATGGCCCGTTTGTTATGGTGATGTCTCCAGATTTTAACGTGATTGCACCATCCCAGGTGCTGTATATATC
>JAYNJH010000078.1:0-3571 GCA_038109885.1 Candidatus Margulisiibacteriota bacterium
TAATTTATTAAATTCAATTGAAGCCCTTCAGAAAGTGATTGTTTTGCATGGTGCTGATTTTCGGTCAGGGGATGGTCGGGTTATTGATTTTGATGATGCCGTGGTGCAGTTTGAATGTGAGAAATTAAATTCAGCTAAATGGGTTCAAGATCGGCTTAATGATGCATTTACAACCCTTTACACTTCTGGCACGACGGGAGTTCCTAAGGCGGTTACCTTAACGCATAATAATATTGTCCAAAATTTCTTGGGTATTTTGGATATTATTCCAATTTCAAAAACCGATGCATCGTTGTCGTTTTTGCCGTTATCGCATATTTTTGAACGAACGGTTGGATTTATTTGTGTTATGGGGGTTGGTGCCACAATTTATTATGCAGAATCAATTGATACGGTTGCACGAGATTTATTGGTTGCAAAGCCAACGTTTATTATTAGTGTTCCGCGACTTTATGAAAAGATTTATCAGAAGGTGGTTGGAAATGCGCATGGGATTAAAAAAATAATTTTGGGTTTGGCTTTAAGCATAGGGCGTACATTTTCGGAAGGTCATTTTTTATGGAATCTTGCCTATAAAGTTGTTTTCTCTAAAATACATGAAAAAACTGGCGGTAGGGTTCGTTTTTTGGTAACTGGTGGGGCCCCTATTTCAGCGCATATTGAAGTGTTCTTTAATTCAATAGGGTTACCGGTGGTTCAAGGTTATGGTTTAACTGAGACATCTCCGATTATCACTGGAAATCTTGATAAAAAGGTGGGTTCGGTTGGAAAGCCTTTAGATAACTTGACGGTTAAAATTGCTGATGATGGTGAAATTTTAGTGAAAGGGCCTAGTGTTTTTTCAGGCTATTCCAATGTTTCTAATGATGATGTTTTTACAGATGATGGTTTTTTTAGAACGGGGGATTTAGGTCGTTTGGATTCGGAGAATTATTTATATGTTACTGGCCGGAAAAAGGAAGTGATTGTTTTATCAAATGGTAAAAATGTATCACCAAATTTAGTTGAAGAGTATTTGATTCGGTCCGTTTTTGTTAATCAAGTAATGGTTGTTGGTGATAATTATAACTATTTGGTTGCTTTGGTTGTTCCAGATTATGACGCTGTCCGTCAAACTTTATCTATTGATGGGTTACCGGAGGACTTGGTTAAAAATGAAGACGTCAAATCGTTAATTTTGAATGACCTAGGTATTTTATCAGCGCCTTTAGCATCGTTTGAAACTGTTAAAAATATTGGTTTGGTTGCGCATGAGTTTTCGATTGAAGGAAAGGAATTAACGCCTACCTTAAAATTGAGGCGAAATGAAATTATTAAAAAGTATCAAGTGTTGATAACTTCGTTGTATGATACAAATGATAAAGGAAGTGATACCCCATGAGTCAACATATGAATGAACGTATAGCTATAGTTAATGGATTGCGAACTCCGTTTTTAAAAGCGGGGACGGACTTTAAGAATATTGATGCTGATCAATTGGGTGTGTTTCCTTTAAAAGAGACCATTTTAAGATCAGGAATTAAATTTGATGAGATTGATGATGTGATTGTTGGTTGTTGTGGTCAACCTGTTCATGCGGCTAATGTTGGGCGTGTTATTGCCTTACGTGCTGGAATCCCTCAATCAGTCCCAGCGGTGACGGTTCATCGCAATTGTGCGTCGGGCATGGAGGCAATTTCTGCAGGGGCTCAACGCTTATTGTTGGGCGAAGCTGATGTTGTTGCCACAGTGGGTGTCGAGGCCATGTCAAATTACCCATTATTATATGGCCAGGAAATGACACGGTTTTTTGAACGGTTAAGCCGAGCGAAAACATTGATGCAGCGTTTAGCTGTTTTTTCAAGTTTCAGATTTCGTTATTTATCGCCAAGGATTGCTTTGAAGTTGGGATTAACGGATCCGGTGTGTAATTTGATTATGGGGAATACGGCTGAGAATATTGCTAAGGAATTTAAAATCTCCCGCCAGGAACAAGATCAGTTTGCATTGAATTCTCATTTAAATGCGTTGGAAGCAATTGAAAAAGGCCGTTTGGAAGATGAAATTATTCCAATCCAGTTGCCTCATTGCTTTGATCAGACGGTTGCTACAGATAATGGACCCCGTCAGGGACAAACAATTGAAGCTTTGCAGAAACTTAGGCCTTACTTTGATCGAAAACTTGGTTCGGTTACTGTCGGGTCATCGAGTCAAATTACAGATGGTGCTGCGGCCACCTTACTTATGAGAGAATCAACAGCAAAAGCTAAGGGCATTAAGCCTTTGGGGTATTTAAGTGGGTATGCTTATGCTGGATGTGATCCTAAAACAATGGGAATGGGACCTACGTTTGCAACGCATCGATTATTTAGAAAGCATGATATTTCAATGGATCAAATTGATCTGGTTGAAATCAATGAAGCTTTTGCCGCACAAGTATTGGGGAATGTTTATGCCTTTGAATCAGAGTCATTTGCCAAAAAAGAGCTGAATGATGATCGCCCAATTGGTAAATTGCCGTTGGAAAAACTAAACGTTAATGGGGGCGCAATTGCACTAGGGCATCCACTTGGTGCTTCTGGTCAACGGATTGTTATGACATTATTGTATGAGCTTCATCGTCGGGATTTAAATCGAGGGCTAGCAACTTTGTGTGTCGGTGGGGGACAGGGCGGTGCATTTTTATTGGAGCGTGAGTAATGTTGCACTTTTCAATCACATTTCATGATGTTTTTGCTTATGTTACCTTTAATATGCAAAATGAAAAGGTAAATAAGTTTAGTCATGATGTTTTTGTTGAACTTAGGCAGGTAATTGATGAATTAAATAAGAATAAGACCATACAATGGGTACTTTTCGATAGTTTAAAGCCTGGTATTTTTATTGCGGGTGCGGATATTAATGAATTAAAAAATGTTCAATCATTAGAAGCGGGGCAGGAATTAATTGAACGTGGACAAAATTTATTTAATGAATTGGCTCAAATTAAGGCGAGTACTGTGGCATTAATTGATGGGGTTGCACTTGGTGGTGGTTTGGAATTTTCTTTGGCTTGTGATTATATTGTTGTAACGGATTCCCCTCGAGTGCGTTTGGGATTGCCCGAGGTCAACTTAGGAATTATTCCTGGTTGGGGCGGAACCCAGCGGCTGCCTAAACGTGTGGGGTTAGTTAAAGGGATTGAACTGATCGTTACTGGTAAAACTGTAACGGGTAAAAAAGCGTATCAACTGGGGCTTGCCGATGCTGTTGTATCTAGTGCATTCAAACATGACGATTTAATGGCACTTATTAAAGCCAAGAAATTAAAGCGATCCCCGCGGCGTTCCTCACTTATGGACTACTTTCCAGGAATGCACTCGATTATTCGACGAAAAGTGAAAGCGTCTATTCTACGAAAGACGAACGGGCACTATCCGGCACCACTGGTTGCATTGGATGTTGTTCTAAAGACCTTTAATAAATCCATTAAAAAAGGATTGCTTGTTGAACAAGATGGGGTGGTTTCATTATTTAATTCATCCATACCAAAGCATCTGATGTTTTTATTTTTTGCTCAAGAAAATATAAAAAAATCAGATCATCTTAAATT
>JAYNJH010000078.1:3581-8637 GCA_038109885.1 Candidatus Margulisiibacteriota bacterium
CATATTGGTATTGTCGGTGCTGGTTTGATGGGAGGCGGGATTGGTTGGTGGTTTATTAATAATCAACAATTTGTTCGATTTAAAGATATATCGTGGGATATGATTCAAAAAGGTTATCAAGCGATCTTTTCAGTGATTAAAAAAGGGGTGAAACGTCGTAAAATTGATTCGTATCAGGTGCCAATGATGATGGACCGAGTGTCTTCATCATTGACTTATGATGGGTTTCAAGCCATGGATCTTGTGATTGAGGCGGTACCTGAAAAGATGTCGATAAAGGCATCTGTCTTGGCTGAAATTGAATCTAGTGTGAGTAAAGATGCGATTATTGGCTCAAATACGTCGTCTTTATCCGTTGATGAAATGGCGTCAGGTTTAACTCATCCGGAACGGTTTCTAGGGATTCATTTTTTTAGTCCAGTTCATCGAATGCCTTTAGTTGAAATTATTCCTGCAGAGACGACGCGTCCTGAGGTGGTTGCTGATGTTTGTAAAATGGTATTGAAAAATAAAAAATTTCCAATTGTAGTAAAAAATTGCCCAGGGTTTTTGATAAATCGAATTTTATTGCCCTATGTTAATGAGGCTGTTCATTTAATGTTGCAAGGGTTTAAAGTTGATGATATTGATCAAGTTGCAACCGAGTTTGGGATGCCGATTGGGCCATTGTCTTTGGCCGATGAGGTTGGGTTAGATATCGGTTTGCATGTTCTTACTACGCTTGAAGAGGGCTATGGTCATCGAATGGCAGTTCCAAAAGTCCTTCAGGATTTGGTTAATGAACATGAAATGTATGGTAAAAAATCAGGCAAAGGCTTTTATATTTATTCTGCCGATGTGTCCCAACCCAATTATGAATTGTATAAAATGAATTCTGTTGTAATGAAATATCGAATTTCACAACAGGATCGTACTGAAATTATTGATCGCTTAATTTTAGTGATGTTAAATGAGGCGGCTCGATGTTTAGAAGAATCTGTGGTTGAATCTCCTGAATTATTGGATTTGGCGATGATCATGGGGACGGGATTTCCACCTTTTCGTGGGGGCTTATTAAAGTATGCTGATGAACGAGGCTTGGGTGATATTGTGCACCGTTTAAATCACTTAGCGCAAACGGTGGACCAACGTTTTAAGCCGTGTGCGTATTTGTCTAAACTGGCTCAAGAGAATAAATCATTTTATCGATAAAATAGATATGATAGAACAATTATACGAATTTTCATTCCTGCCAATACATTGGCAAATTACAATTATTTTAGGTGTTCTGCTGGCTGTGGCATGGTTTAAGCTGCCCAGTATCTTAGTCACCATAGTAACGGTTTATGTTTTATGGTCTTATGCAGTTGATCCTCAATTAATTTTATTGGTTGGTTTGGGTTTGCTGCTGGTTAGTTTACCAGTAATTCGTGCACAATTTATTTCAAGGCTTATTATGGTTGTTGCCATTAAATTTAAAATATTTCCTAAAGTGTCTAAAACAGAGAAAGCGGCGCTGGATGCTGGAACCGTTTGGATGGACCGAGAGTTGTTTTCTGGCTCACCTTCAATTACTACATTAATGAATCAATCAATTCAACCACTCTCAGCGGATGAACAGGCATTTTTAGCTGGGCCTGTCACTGAGTTATGCCATATGATTGATGACTGGGAAATTCAGCGAACAAGGCAAATTCCAGATGATGTCTGGTCATTTGTAAAAGAAAATAAGTTTTTAGGTATGATTATTCCAAAGGAATATGGCGGTCTTGGATTATCGGCTATTGGTCATAGTGCGGTCATCGAGAAAATTGCTTCAGTATCGGCAACCATGGCGATTACAATTATGGTGCCAAACTCTTTGGGTCCGGCCGAATTATTATTGCACTATGGTACTGAAGAGCAAAAGGAACGTTATTTAGCTAAGTTAGCAACTGGGGAAGAAATGCCTTGTTTTGGATTAACTGAACCCACGGCTGGTTCGGATGCCGGTGGTCTTCAATCGGAAGGGGTGGTTTTTAAAGATGATTCAGGGCAATTAAAAATACGTTTTAATTGGAATAAGCGTTGGATTACATTATCAGGGATTTCAACCGTTATTGGTCTGGCGTTTATTCTTAAAGACCCGGATGAACTTTTGGGTGGTCCAACATCCTATGGTATTACTTGTGCATTGATTCCTACAAATACTCCGGGAGTTGATGTATCAACTCGTCATGATCCATTGGGAGTCCCATTTATGAATTGCCCTACCCATGGGGTAGACGTTGTTATGCCTTTAAATTGTGTGATTGGTGGTTATGATGGTTTTGGAAATGGTTGGACAATGTTAATGGATTGCTTATCTGCTGGGCGTGGAATTTCATTGCCTTCATTGAGTTCCGGTGGTGCACAGGCCATGGTTAAAGCTGCGAGTTCCTTTGGGGTTATTCGACAACAATTTGGCATGTCAATAGGTCAGTTTGAAGGGATTGAGGAGCCTTTGGCTCGGATTATTGGTAAAACAATGTTACTAAAAGCTGGGCGTGATTATACTTGTGGTGCAATTGATCAAGGTGAAAAACCATCGGTTATCTCAGCCATTTTAAAGTTACACTCTACGGAAATGTTTCGTGATATTGTCAACGATAGTATGGATTTAATGGGGGGGGCAGGAATAACTCAAGGCCCTCGAAATGTGATTGCAAGTGCATTCAAGGCCGCACCCATTGGTATAACTGTTGAGGGGGCCAATATATTAACTCGTACATTAATTATTTTTGGACAAGGCGCATTGCGATGTCATCCATTTGCTTATGATGAAGTCAGTGCGGCTGAAAGTAAAAATGTTGCTGGATTTGATCATGCTTTTTTTGGACACATTGGGCATATTATTTCCAATGTATTACGCATGACAGTACTTACGTTAACACAAGGATTATTCTCTGTGCATTTTTTTGGTGCCTTATCGCCATATTACCGAAAACTTAAGTGGTCTTCGGCCATATTTTCAGTGATCGCGGATTTTTCGATGTTATATTTTGGTGGCGCATTAAAAGCAAAGCAAAAAATAACAGGGCGTTTGGGCGATATCTTGTCTTACATGTATTTAGCCACGGCAACCATGGCGTATTATCATAAGTTAGATGATCATAAAGCTGAACTGAAGCCTGTTTTTAAATGGGCATTGGATTATTGTTTTTATCAAGTTCAAGTGGCTCTAATTGGATTTTTAGAGAATTTTACATGGATTTCTCGTGTTACCTTAGCCCCCTTGTTTCGCTTTTTACCGATTGGTAAGGCGCCTTCAGATGCGTTGGGTCAATTGGTCGCAAAGCTGATTCAAAATAATGTTGCTGTTCGCGAGTTTTTTACATCTTCTGTATTTGTGCCTGATGGGAATAAGGATGGTATTTCTAAATTAAATGAAACATATTTAAAAATTATGGCGGCTCAACCTGTCATGAAAAAAATTCATCTAGCGGTGAAAAAACGTGATTTACCAAAGCAACCCATTCTACATAATTTAGGGCTAGCAAAAGAAAAGGGCATTGTTACCGAAG
Source organism: Candidatus Margulisiibacteriota bacterium (assembly GCA_038109885.1). Taxonomy (GTDB): domain Bacteria; phylum Margulisbacteria; class Marinamargulisbacteria; order UBA817; family UBA817; genus UBA817. Next base: position 7,103 of record JAYNJH010000078.1, read on the forward strand.
CTGAAGCGAATCAAATTGAATTGGCTGAAGCTGCACGTTTAGATGCGATTCAGGTTGATGCATTTTCTCATGAAGATTATTTAAGAAACGCTTGATTTAATTTTTTGATTTTATCATTTGATTTTTAATGAATTGGCTTTAAATTTATCGAGTAATTTTTCTAATTGCTTAATATCATCTTCGTATACTTTATTAATTACTTTTGAGGCTGTTTTATGGGTGACTAAAAAATTGAATGATGTTCCTATCTCTTTTGGGTATTTCATCATGTAACCTTTGTCGGTGTCTTTTTCTGTTCTGGATGCTGTAGATCCTATGGCTTGATTGGCATTAAGATTACATAGTACTCTAAGGGTTTTTAGTTGCTTGCATGGTAGAGTTATTCTCATTCTATTACTTTAAAGTTTTTTTTTTGTTTTTTACAATTTTTGAGACTGGTTTGATTTTTAGATAAATCATTATGTGTATGATTATTTTTAAAGTTTTGTTATAAGTGATTTATGGTTTCTTTTAAGATAATTTCAATTGATTCAAGTGTTAACAATAATAATAATAAACTTTGTATAGAAAAATTAGATGCTTCCATTGATTTTCATATCGCTATAATGAAGAAGAATCAAGAAGAATATGTAAGTACTGCTTCAATTTTATTTAAAGTAATGGCATTTGATCAGTTTATTTCAAATACTGGAATTTTAAGAGATTTATTGTCAAGGCGGTTGCATGCAAAATGCCTTTCAGGTAAGTATAAAATAACATATTGTTCAAGATACCCGGCTCGTCTATCTAGTGAACAAAAAGAGAAATATGCCAATCAAATATTAGTTTTTAATCAGTTGAATTCAGATACTGTTTATTATAAATTAAGAAACTGTAATCAACATTTAAATGGACCAAATTTTTGTTCTGCGAGTTTGGACCTTTTACTGAAGTTGCTTTCGGATAATCTCACAAATTTTTCATACTCTTTACAGGTTTTACATAAAGTTGATGGTTTATTTGCAATTACTGATATGTTTCATTTGATTTGGTTAAATGAAAAACCAACGGGTTTATTTCCAAAACTTGATATTCAAGAAAGAGGCGTTAAAAGATATGGTATAAACCAATTAAAAAAAATAGTTGATGTGTTCGAAAAAACATTATTATTGGCATGTGGAGCAGGTTCATTTGTGCCAGATGCATTTCAAAGTAATGGTGTTAACACTAATGATAGAAATCAATTAAATTTGGCTCAAGAGAACGTTGATTATTTGTTTGATGGTGATAATTCATTTTACTTTAATATTAAAGCCAAATGGATTGATTTATTGGTTGAAAAATTACATGAAAATGCGCCCAATGCGGTTTTTCTATTGCTGTCGGTTAAGTTGTTTTTATTTTTTGCTCACCAATCTCAATATCAGTTTAATTCTGAACCATTGGATCAGCATCTGAAATCGAAGAGCTATAATCATGTTATTATTTCGTTGAGCCAATTAAATGAAGCTTTAGGTAGATTTGTTTATTTATTATCGCAATCTAATCTTGTAGAC
>JAYNJH010000079.1:0-4039 GCA_038109885.1 Candidatus Margulisiibacteriota bacterium
GCTCATCAATGCCCAGCGCCATGCCTTCAGTACTGGGTAACTCGGTATGGTTTTTGTTTAGGATGTAAGGAGATTTGTGTCCGGCATTTATATAACTTAACTGTCCTGTCTTGGTATTTAATGCACCCAAAAATAAAGTAACAAAGTTCATATTCGGATTGTTTTGGCTGATTTGTTTATTAACTGTGGTAACAATATCTTCGGGATCATTTAAAAAATGCAATGTTGTTTGAAGGCAGGTTAGAACTTCGGCGGCAATTAATGTGGCAGGAATTCCTTTTCCAGAAACGTCTCCTATGGCAAAAAATAAGGTATCATGACTTTCACTGATATGATAAAAGTCTCCGCCCATATCTTTTGCAGGTTGAATGAAGGTTGAAACGATACAATTGTTGTAATCGTTTTTTGGTTTGGGCAGTAATTCCATATGAATTTTGTTTGCAATGTTTATTTCTTTATTTATGTTGGCTGATTTGATGGCGGCTTGAGTTAATTTTTCAATGTAGCTATTTAGTTGTTGGTGTAAATTTATAAATCGCTGAGAAAACTGGCCAATTTCATCGTTTATTTTTGTAAGGTTTTGTAACTTGTCGTGATTGATCATTGTAGGATCAAATTGGTAGCGCTCAAGATCTTTTGTAAACTCAGTGAGTTGTTCTAAAGGTGTGATTATTTTTTTGATCGTACGATAGATTAGAATGGTGCAAGTCAGCATTAATCCTAAGATTATGACAAGAAGTTTTGGTAAAAATGTGTTTAGCTTTTCTTTAATTAAGGATTGATTCATTCCAATAAATATATAGCCATACCCACTATGTAAAATGGGGGTGGTGACTTCTAATGAATTTAAATAATTTACATGCCGTGTTTCTGGGGTGGCTAATTGCTCCAAGTTAATTTTAATTGCCTGAGGGGGGGCACCAAAAAAAGTGGCCATGACAATATTAAGGCTGGTGTCTGTGATGTAGATGTAGTTGATTTCGGGTTCAAAGGCCAATGTTGTAATAATGTTTTGTATATTAGATGGCAGCGCCGATGGTTCATGATAGGTAATTAAGTCTGAAATACTTTGTCCAATGGTTTTTCCATGGCTTATTAGATCTTTTTTCATGACAGTTTTGAGTGAATTTATGTTAACAAATAATAACAGTCCAATAAGTAGAAAGAATGTAATGAAAATGGGTTGTAAAAGTTTTTTAAAAATGGATGATTTCATAAAGTTATCTTGTTTTCTTTTCTATTGATAAATGATTTCAGTGAAATGTTTACATTAATTATACTATTATATTAAATATATGTTAAACGCCATAGATATTAATCAATTGATTGCTAATGATGACTATCATTTAGCGCCAGTGTCTTTTGTTGATCAATATCATCATTGGTTAGATTTGCAAAAATTGCTTGGTTGTTTGGTATTTGATCAACATCAGGCAAAACGATTGGGGGTATTTTGTTTGTGTTTAACTTCAGATGAAATTGGTTTGTTTGATACCAAGGGCCAAAAAAAGTTTTTATTCCAATTTGATCTCAAGACGCGGTTTTTGAAAATTAATCGCCGTCGCGCTCAACATCATGAAATAAATTATTTTTATCATCGTTTAAATCAGTTGATTCAAATGGCGTCCCTTGATTTAATCGGCTCAGCTAAGCCAATGGCGACTGTGCAAGCTGAGCCGTTACCACCGGCGGTTTTAACGCAATTATTGTCGATTTTTAATTTAGGCCCAACCGTGTATTGGCAAGACCTTTCTAAAGTGGCTTCGAATGAACTTAAAGTTGTATTGAGTGCGCTGCTTAAAGACGTTAAGAATACGGATCATGGGCCATCCATGCCGCCCCCGCTTAACGCTCTTTTTGAACTTGCTGAGGCATTAATTCAAAGCCAAGATTTCAGTGAACATACAGCGTATTCTATTACGAATCGGACGCATGTTTCTGTCGAGAAAAATACGATTTATAACTTAACTATTTTTAAGGACTATCTGGTGTTATCTTTTCAAAATCAAAATGAAAAATCCGTGATTAAAATTCAACTAAAAGAACGTGCATGTCAGCTTAATGATTCGCCTCTAAAGCCCAATGCTGTGACATGGGTGACAGAAAAGTTTAAGCGCATAATGCATGAATTAGAGTTGGGGCGTGCTGAAATGTTTTACGGCTCAGATCCGTAAATATATGAAATTGGCTTTAATGCGGGTGTGTCCTTGTAGAATGATTCACTGAAAGGTGGGTTTTCGTTGAAAAGTTTTTCAAAATCGTTTTGTTTCAACTCTTCTCCTATCATTGTTAAATTTTCTTGAAATTCTGTTTTTACTGTTTCATAGGCCGCTTTAAATGCTTTGGGTGAGGTGGAAGCATCAATGATATTTTTTGTTGATGTAAATTTAGTAAATATTTCTGGGAACTTTGTTTTTAGTGCGATATCAATGGCGTTGTTTTCATTTTCTTGCAGATTGTCACGATGAATAAAATGCAGTTTGTTTTCCACATGCAACCACAATTTATTGGGGTAATTTTTATCAACATAAAAAATAGTGGGGGGGTCGGTTTTAATCTTTGAAAGATCTTCAGATTTTAAACTTCCACCGCTTTCTTTTTGGAGAACATCACGTGTTTTTACAAACCAACTTGATTCACCAAATGTGCATTTTCGGTAATTTCCCGTTTTAGTTAGACCCAGTGATTGAGTTAGACCCAGTGACGGTATATTTTTGGGTGGTTTTGGGTTGGGTACATTTTCTTCATATGAAAAGGAGGGGAGTTTTTTATTATCATTGGCTAAGTTAAGAATGGTTGTTTGAAAACGTGGATGTTCTAGGCCTGTTTTTGATACACTAAATCCGGCGATTAGGGTTTTTAATGCGTCACTCAATTCTTCGGGTGAATCTTCATACTTGACTAGTTTTTTGAACGCACTGGCATCTTCTTCTAATAAATTTATGATCTCTTGGTTGATTTCATCCTCTGTTTTATCTGTTTTATCTGTACTAATTCCTAAAAATTTACATAAAGTGTTTTTCAAATTGGCTTGTAGCGGTTGCTGTTTTTCTTTTAGTGTTTCTACTTTTGAATGAAGTGTGTCAATGGCTTTTGCATAGGGTTGAAATAGTTTGGTTTCCAATAGATTTTTTGATTGATTGCATTCTGTAAGCAGGGCAAGATGAGTTATAATTTCGCTGTCATCGTCGAGATATGTTTTTATTTTGCTGATGGTTATTAATGCGTTTGTTTGATTGTTGGGATCGATCTCATTTAGCTCATTTATTAAATGGGTTAATGTTGTGATTGATGGTAATTTTGGTAGAGAGGTTTCTTTATAAAATTGATCGATTGACGATAGGGTCGCATTTATTTTATTTCTAAATTCTTCAATATAGTTGGCTGCAGTGGTTGTGTTTGTGGGTGTTGATACTTCATCGTTTGGATTCAGTCCCTCTTCTACTTCGGTGATCCATTGGTTTAAAAAAACAAGGGTCCCGGCCTTATTTTGACTGGCTTCTAATTCAAATATTTCAAGTTCGTCGGCATCGATGCTGATTAGTTTTTTTAATTCTGATAATAATTGACTAAAATTTTCGTTGGTTACTTTGTCCTTTTCAATTTGTTTATGGAGTTCTTTTAAGTTTTGTAAACTTTTATGTTGCTCAGATTGTACGACTTTATTTAATTCAGTGGGGAGCGGTTCTCGTAGTTCAGTGCTCCAACAATTGAGTTGATGATTGGTAAATTGACTATCAATGCTTTTGTTCTCATGGTCTAAATACAATAAAAAAAATCGATACCTTGGGATGTTGATTGTTTTTTCTTTGTTTATCAGTGTTGACAGTGTGTTAAAATGATCCGTATTTTTATTGAAATTTTCAAATTGTAATATTTTTTCATCGTCTGTAATTGTCTTAACCAGATCAGTGATTGTTGCATTTAGTGAACTTAAGTGATTCACTAATGTGGTTGTTAATGTGTTTGGATCGTTGGCTAGATTTTTACTCTTTTCAATCTCTTTTTCGATTTTATTGATTTCAGATGAGTTCCTAAC
>JAYNJH010000079.1:4049-8529 GCA_038109885.1 Candidatus Margulisiibacteriota bacterium
GTTCCTAACGGGGTCTTTTTTAAGGTGGTCTTTAATCTTTTCTAATTCCTGGGTTTGTTTTTGGAGTTTTGTTATAAAGATTGATTTTGTTTGGTTTGATTTTGATGACGCGAATAGTTTGTTGAAATTATCAGAGAAAAAGTCAGGCCATGTTCGCTGAACATTTTTTTCTGTCTTAAAGAATGTCTGATTGATGTGTTTGTAAATTGTTAACATGCGTTTTTTGGATACATGTTGATTGAATCTGCCTTTCATAATAAACCGTGGTGTTTTTCCAATAATGGGCTTTGAGTCGGATAATTCAATGGTTCGGTCTTTTTTTGTAAGATCGTCGGTTATTGTTAATGTTACCCTTCCCGTGACTCGGTTTCGATTGACTGATTTTAACGTTGCGTTTTCTAGTTCAAATTTTAATTCTCTACTTAAAAACGAATGAAGCTCTGACCCTTTTGCGTAAGTGTTATCGATGATTGTTGCGTCATGATTATTAATGAAGACATGTGAATCTGCAATTGCGCTATCGAGTATTTGTTTAAATTTTGTTTTATCCTCACTCGTTAATTTTTTCAGTGAGTCTGGCCATTCAATATGCCCATCTTTTTTTATTATGATGTTGTGGGGTTGCCGTTTTAATTCGATGTTCACATCCAAATGACCTTGCGGATTATAGCTAAGATGTCCCTCGGTCTCTTCTCCAAAATTTGCCTTTAATTCTCCCAGTTGAATCGGGTCGAGTTTTAGCGTTGTTTCAATGGTTTTAAAAAGTTGTTGTTTATCTTCATCTGTAAAATTATTGATGCGTGAGTGACTGGTATTGACCGTATTTTTTGACGGTGGTTTTTCTAGAATGAATTTTCCTGCGTCTTCTTTGATGACCCACGTTTTTATGTCTTTATTGTCTTTTGAGGATACGCGTAATCGATATCCGTTTCCTACCTCCAGCCGTTCAACTTCGGCAAATGAAACGCCTTTATCTTTAAATTGTTCATTTAATAGATTCCTTAATTCGTTTTGTTTTTCTGAAAGTTTCTTTTCGAATTTTTCTTTTTCACTTTCAATTACGATATCCACTTTGTCCATGGTAGTGAGTTTGGATGAGGACCGGAATGACTCTGTTTTTAAGTCATCTTCTGGTAATTCTGTATTTGGTACGACGGTTGAGGTTTTTACACTGCCTTTGAAGAAAAAGTTTCTAAACACAGTCATAATTGAACTTCTTGCTGAACCTTTTACTTTTTGTGAATTCGAAGGATTTTGATTATGTATTCTGTTTGAACTTAAATTATTAAAATCAGGTTTTATTCTATTTGATCCCATATTATCTACTCCTAGCTTATTCTATTAAATTATCGATTAAAAAATTGAGAAAATGAGTAAATTTTGATATCTTTATGAAGTGACTAATACGCCTTTTAATTGTGATATGTGGAAGCCGATTTCTGAGTTTGAATTTTCAGATATAACATATCATCAAGCTAAAGAAACTGGGACTGTTCGAATTGCGATTGATCGTCCGGAGTGTCGTAATGCGTTTCGTCCGCAAACGGTGGATGAATTGCTAATTGCGTTGGAAGACGCACGTTCTAATCCCAATATTGGTTGTGTCATTTTAACAGGTAATGGGCCATCGCCAAAGGATGCCGGTTGGGCGTTTAGTTCCGGTGGTGATCAACGGATTCGAGGTAAGGATGGTTATCAATATGAAGGTGGTACTCGGAATGGGCGCTTGCACATACTGGAGGTTCAGCGCTTGATTCGATTTATGCCTAAAATTGTAATTGCGGTTGTGCCTGGTTGGGCGGTTGGCGGTGGCCACTCCCTTCATGTGGTATGTGATTTAACCATTGCATCCAAAGAACATGCTATTTTTAAACAAACGGATCCTGATGTGGCCAGTTTTGACTCGGGGTACGGGTCCGCTTATTTAGCCAAACAAATTGGTCAAAAACGGGCGCGTGAAATTTTCTTTTTAGGACTGGAATATTCAGCTCAAGAAGCGTTTGAGATGGGGATGGTCAACGCGGTTGTTCCTCATGACGCTATTGAAACAAAGGCATTGGCGTGGGGTGCCTTAATTAATTCCAAATCACCAACCGCGATGAGAATGCTTAAATATGGGTTTAATCTGGCCGATGATGGCATGGTAGGGCAGCAGTTATTTGCTGGTGAAGCCACACGTTTGGCATATGGGTCGGCTGAAGCAACTGAAGGGCGTGATGCATTTAACGAAAAACGTCCTCAAGATTACAGCAATTTTGATTGGTTGTATTAGTTTTATACAATTTTAGTTTTTTCATATAATTTCGTAAGTTTGACAATGTTAACGGGTGGGAATGTGGCGGGCATAGATCCAATGCTTTCAATATATTCGCCAGCGTTGCGAACACCGCTTGGAATTGTTATAGGATCCTGGTCATGAAAGCTAACTTTTTGAACCTCAAAATTTATAGTCTTAATTGTTGCGATTGGTGTAATCGTCAGAAAGTCAGACTGGTTCAGTGAGTGAGGGAATGCGATTTCAGGAGTAACGGCATCCCAAGAAATCGTGGCTGAGCCTAGTTTATCTCCAATATCATTGACGATATATCCTGTAATATTAATCTTTGATAGTTCTGATTTTAAGTGATCAATTGGGGTGGGGTGTCCATTGGGTTGGTTTTCTTTATCGATTGGGTTGTTATTATCTGCTTTAATTGCGTTTAAGTAGCCAGGGCAATCCACTAACTTTAATTCTTTTTTAGTACATATTTCAACCAGTTGAATTTTTGAATAGTCTTCAAGTTTTGAACTACAGTAACCTAAGGCCGTAATGATACTGTCATTAATATAGGTGCCTGACCAATCCTTCAGGGTTGGGTAGATATTCTTAAATGCGGCGTCATAATTTTCATTATTGTTGTCAGATTCCGCGGTAATAACTTTGTAACCAAGTCGTGTTCCCGCTGGGAGAGTGATCCTATGAAGTTCGTAATTATTAGTTGTGTGATTTCTAATGTCACCAATTGCAATATTTTTATTCATAACAGGTTTCATTTTAATTAATTTACGCTCATCTGGCTATTGGTGATCTTTCTAAGATTATAAATGTATGGCTACGGTTGTGGGTGATTGTCGTAAATGTTTTTCTTTTCTGATGGCTTCAAAGTTGATTAAATCCTTGGGGTTTCTTGAAAATATTAGTCGATCCATGCCGTTCTCATCGTCATCACTTTCATCATCGCTTGGTATCGTATTTAAACTATTTAGGCTGTATGATTCGTCATCACTGATGCTTTCTTGACTGCTAATGCTAGGATCACTACTACAGCTTTCACCGCTTGTACTGCCTTGGTCACTTTCACTGTTAATACTGTGACTGTCATTTTTATTATTGTCTTGGGTAATTAAGTAATTTATTGCGGTTTTGAGTGGTAATTCCTCAGTTGTCTGGTGTATCCAATTTATTTGATGCTCTCCATTTTTTGATACATTAACAGTCGCAATATCTTCGCAAATAAACTTTTTTGGTTTTAGTAAAATACATTCGATTGCCGTTTCGTCTTCATCATTATCTTGTCCTAAGTAAATGTCGTATCCTAAATTTTCTAGATAACGTGTTAAATGAAGATTTGGGGTTTGAGGATTACGCCCGGTGGGGTCCGGACGTTTTGCTGAAATCAATAGACCTTTAATTTCCTCTGCTTTTGTATCACTTGACACTTGAGGGTCTGAAATTAATGTTCCTGAGACACGAATGAATCTTACACGTTTTGTAGCATAAATTTTGGTTAATGTTGATGATGAGTTAGGTTCTAAATAACCAATTGAATGTTCGGTACTACTTCCTGTGTATGTTCCTGACCAGTGGTTTTTAACAGGGGTTAATGTTGGGCTATTTCGCTCAAATATTTTTTTTGTATCGCGTTGAATACGAACTGATAATGGCGAATTTTTTGCATCGATATACCCTTCTTCAATTTTAATGTTGAAGTTTCTTCCATCGATGATTAGGTTTCTGTTATCTATCAAAATATTAGAGCTCGTCCGAATAAGTTCGGCACTTTTTGGCTCTGTTCTCTTATTTTTACAATAGCTTCCTTTGTGTGGTGTTAGGTAAATGCCATTCATTGTAATCTCCGTTTTTTAATTATAAATAAATTTTACTAAAATGGATCTTTTTAAATCAACCTATTTTTATTAAATTTTACTACTTTAAAATATTGGGCCTTTACCGGGGTTTTAGTTAAATTTGCTAAAGTGATTTATTTCTGAATAAAGATTATGTTAGTTTATAATTATGTCCCAACATAAAGTAATGTCTACAGTTAAAGAGCCCTTTTGTAGTATCAAGCAAATTGATTTTTATAGTTACAGGGACTCTGGCGTTCGATTTGATTCATGTTTTGGACTTGCGTTAGGTTCACTTCTTGGGTTATTTCCTGATCAGAATCATGAGCAAATTAACCAGATTCAATCGTGGCATGAATCGGATGTTGAAAAC
>JAYNJH010000080.1:0-8112 GCA_038109885.1 Candidatus Margulisiibacteriota bacterium
CATCAAATTCAAAAGAAACTCACCGAAATTGAACAGGAAATAACAAAAATCCAACACCAAAATTTAAATGTTGAAATTGATGGTGCGGTAATATAGGTTGATAGTAAAGCATTACAAGCAAAAATGGGAACCACATCAAAAGCCCCAAAATGGGCCATCGCGTTCAAATTTCCAGAAGAAGAAGCCATTACTACTCTTGAAAAGGTAGAATTTCAAGTTGGACGAACAGGAATTATTACACCCGTAGCTCATGTCACACCCGTATCAATATCTGGTGCAACTGTTCGTCGAGCAACACTACATAATTTTGATGAAATTAAACGTCTGGGGGTTCGTATAGGTGATAAAATAATCATAAAAAGAGCTGGTGAAGTAATCCCCAAAATAACTGGGGTACATACACATGTTGGGAAAACAATCATCGAATGCCCCAGAAATTGCCCATCTTGCCACAAAGCCAGTATTCGCCAAGTCACCGATCAAATTGCTTTTGAATGCATCAATCCCAATTGCCCTTCACAAATTAAAGAAAGAATAAAACACTTTTGTTCTAAAAATGCCATGGGAATTGATGGCTTGGGTGATGCCATTATTGACCAGTTATTATCAGAAAACAAAATTACAACGGTTGCCGATTTATATAAGTTAACCCATCATGATCTAATTGAGCTAGAGCGGTTTGGGGAAAAGTCTTCACAAAATTTACTTAATGCCATCAACGCATCAAAATCAAAACCATTTTCTAATGTTTTATTTGCCTTAGGAATTCCTTTTGTCGGGGAAGTATCGGCAGAAATAATCGCAACTCATTACAAAAATTTTACAGAACTTTCACAAACATCTAAAGAGGCATTAATTGAAATTGATCAAGTTGGACCCAAAATGGCCGCATCAATAATTGATAGTATTAGCTCGGAAACATTTCAATCATTAATCAGCGAATTAATCCAAAATGGAATTAACCCTACCGAGCAAGAAACGATAACCTCTAAAAGGCTTCATGGAAAATCTTTTGTTATCACTGGAACACTAAGTCAATCCAGATCCGAAATCGAAAAAATAATTAAAGTAAATGGTGGAAAAGTAATAAAAAGTGTTTCCAAATCATTACATATTTTAATTGTTGGAGATACGCCCGGCTCTAAACTTGAAAAAGCCAAAGCATTAAATTCACGGGGGGCTGAAATTCAGATTATCTCTGAAGATGAATTGTTCAATAATTTTATAGACGCTTAAAATAATAGAGGGCCAGATAAACTGGCCCTCTAAGTGGGTTAGTATAACCAAGAAAGATGTAAGTAAATTACATCATTCCTCCCATTCCACCCATACCGCCCATACCACTCATATCAGGCGCTGATGCGGATGGTTTATCGTCTTCTTCATCGGCAACCAATGTTTCTGTTGTCATAGCAAGCGATGCAATTGACGCGGCACTTTCTACAACTGCGATAGTTACTTTTGCAGGATCAACAATCCCTTGAGAAATCATATCAACATACTGATCACGACGAGCATCATAACCAATACCTGGCTTCTCTGATTTAACTCTCTCAACAACAACCGATCCTTCACGACCTGCATTTTCGGCAATTTGCTTTAAAGGTGCTGTAAGAGAACGTAAAACAATACTCATGCCTAATTTAAGATCAGCATCAGCCGTCTCAATTGCTTTTTCTAAACTTGGTATTAAGTTTACAAGGGCCGTTCCACCACCGGACACAATCCCTTCTTCAACAGCAGCTCTTGTTGCAGATAAAGCATCCTCAACACGGTGTTTCTTTTCTTTTAATTCAGTTTCAGTCGCAGCACCAACTTTAATTACAGCAACACCACCAGATAGCTTTGCTAAACGTTCTTGAAGTTTTTCTTTATCATAATCTGAATCTGTATTAGAAATTTCATTCTTGATTTGCTCAACACGAGCAGCAATATTTTCAGGGTTACCTTTACCTTGAACAATCGTAGTATTTTCTTTATCCGCTTTAATTTTTTGAGCTTGACCCAATTGAGAAAGCTCAGTAGCCTCTAAATTTAAACCAACTTCTTCAGAAATTACTTGACCACCAGTTAATATCGCCAAATCTTCAAGCATCGCTTTACGGCGATCCCCAAATCCAGGCGCTTTAATTGCCAAACAGTTAAATGTTCCACGCAACTTATTCACAACTAAAGTTGCTAATGCTTCACCTTCAATATCCTCAGCAATAATTACCAATGGTTTATTTGCTTGAACAACTTTTTCAAGAACAGGAAGAATATCTTTAATTGCAGTAATTTTTTTATCTGTAAGTAAAATAAATGCGTCTTCCATATCAGCAACCATACGATCTTTATCAGTTACCATATAAGGTGAAATATACCCCTTATCAAATTGCATTCCTTCAACAACTTCTAACTCGGTGTTAATCCCTTTTGATTCCTCAACCGTAATTACGCCTTCTTTACCAACCTTTTCCATAGCATCAGCAATTAGGCTTCCAATTGTATCATCATTATTTGCTGATATAGAGGCAACTTGCGCAATCGCATCCTTGGTTTCAACAGGCTTAGAAAACCCTTTGATTCCATTAACAATTACGTTGACCGCTTCTTGAATACCGCGCTTTAATTCCATTGGATTGGAGCCCGCAACAACATTCTTCAACCCTTCTTTAAAAATAGCATGTCCTAAAATGGTTGCTGAAGTCGTACCATCACCAGCAATATCATTGGTTTTAGATGCAACTTCTTTTAAAAGCTGTGCACCCATATTTTGAAAACGATCTTTAAGTTCAATTTCTTTTGCAATCGTTACACCATCATTAGTAATGGTTGGTGAACCCCATTTTTTTTCTAGAACAACATTACGTCCCTTAGGCCCCAACGTTACACGTACAGCTTCAGCAACTTTTTCAATTCCGTCAGCTAACGAACGCCATGCTTCTTCAGAATATTTTAATTGTTTTGCAGTCATAAATAACCTCCTAATTTTTAATTGCTAAAATATCTGACTCTTTAATAATCAAATATTCTTTACCATCTTCTTTAAACTCAGTGCCACCATATTTAGAAAAAATAACAATGTCACCAACTTTAGTTTGAAGCGGTGTTAACTCACCTTTATCATTATAACGACCTGGGCCAACCGCCAGAATGGTTCCTAACTGTGGTTTTTCTTGTGCCGCATCAGGCAAAACAATTCCGGACGCAGTAGTAGTCTCTGCCGCCTCTTGTTCAACAATAACACGATCTGATAATGGTTTATATTTCATAGATTCCTCCTCATGATTTAGCACTCTTCTTCCCAAAGTGCTAAAGTACATATTAACGAATAGTTATTAGCCTCAGCAAATCGAAATTTCTTAATACTTTAATTTAAAAAAAACAGGGTTTTTATTAATAAAATAAATTAACTACTTGTGGCAATGTAATGGATCAATTAAAATAGTATTTATATTGTTGCCGAGGTGGTGAAATTGGTAGACACGTTGGACTTAAAATCCAATGGACTTTAAAATCCGTGCCGGTTCAAGTCCGGCCCTCGGTACCAATCAACAGTTAATGAAAAGAATTAACGGTATTCGTTAAGACAAGATCAACACCCGTCGTACCTAAGTTAGTGTCCAATACCTTTTTAATATTAATTTGCTCATTGGTAGACCAACAAGGAATAAACAACGTAGACCCTGATCCTGACATAAAAACCTGGTTCGGATATAAAGTGTTAATTCTATGAAATAATAAAGCTAAATCTTCAGCGACATTACATGCAGGCTCAAACAGTCGATTATGGCCTATAATACCCAGATCCGATGAATCCACATCATCAAATTGCCCCATACTATCAAGGGCAGCATAAACATTGGCCGTTGAACAATGAATACCAGGTAGAATCAAAATAAAATCACATACATCAATATAAGAAACATTTGGAATAATCTTATCACCCGTTCCAGACACATGCGATTGGCCACCATATAAAAAATAAGGCACATCCGAACCAACTTGAGATGCAATCATTACCATCTCCTCCATCGATAAATTAAGAGATTCTAATTGATTCAATGCCAATATTAATGTTGCGGCATTGCTACTCCCCCCACCTAACCCAGCACCATCCGGTATATTTTTTACAATCTCCACATCCCAAAAAGTTTTTAAACGTACACCCAATAAGTTTAAAACAGCTGTACAAGTATTTGATTGAGGAACATCCATACCAATAAAACGTACCGAGTGCTCTGAAAGGGTTGGTTTAATAGTAATAATATCAAACAATGAAATCGTTTGAAAAATTGAAGATAAACGATGAAGGCCCCCAACTTCTGGAGGCCCAACATACAAGTTTAAATTTAACTTTGCGTATGAATGATACGTTTTCAATTATAAGTTTTCGATCGAACGTTCAATTTTAACCGTGACTTTACCGTTTTCCAGAAGTTCTTTAAACTTCTCTCGCTTCTTTTGAGCTAAAAGCTGTTCACTGATTCGACTGTAAACCGTGTCTAATGATTGCTCAGGAATAATTCGTGAATCATTAAATAAAATAATATGATACCCAAACTGAGATTTAACAACACCTGAAATTGGATTCTTTTGGGATAATGTAAAAGCAGCATTTGAAAACTCTGGTACCAACTGCTCTTTACGTACCCAACCTAATGAACCGCCATTATCTTTCGACGGATCAATTGAATATTGTTTAGCTAAATCTTCAAACTTACCGCCTTTTCTTAACTGCCGAGCAATCTGTCGAGCCTGATCTTGAGTTTCAACCAAAATATGACTTAAATTCCGACTTTCATAAGCAGAAAACTGAGCTGAATTGCTGTTATAAAAATTTTCAACCTCAGCACGAGTCACTTCCGATAAGCTATCAACATTTTGTTTAATATAGTAATTAATCAATGCCTGACGCTGCAACTCATCCATTGTCTTTTTGAAATCTTTTGTCCGTTGCAATCTCTCTCGTTTTGCTAACTGATAGATGACCTCTTCTTCAATAAGTTGATCAAGTAAACGTACTTTATTTTCTTTTTGCGCAAAAAACTCTTTTAACTCAGGATTAAGATTATCAATTCGTGAATTAATATCATCCACTGAATAAGTCGTTGAACCAACTTTAGCAACAACTTTTGATTGATCTACCTTGTTTAAACACCCGGTTGCAACTAAAAATAAACAGAATAATAAAACTTTTTTCATAACGATTCCCCTTTAGAATTTGTTAAGTATAGGTTATCAAAAAACAAAGAAGAAACTCAACCGTTTTTTTATTTGACAATAAACACGAATTTAACAAATAATTAACATATGGTAAACATTAATACATCCGGAGCTCAATCAGGACGCGACTTTACCTACGGAGCATCACCAATATTCCCAATTTCATTTATCGAATTATACAATGACATAATTCGTTCTCTTGAACTAATTGCATTAATTTCAGATGAACACAGTATAAAAATTGAAATTAGCAAACTTCGCAAAAAGGTAAGTAAGTTAATCACCGACCATTTTAACCCCTCAATTTCACAATTAAAAGCAATCGAACAATTTAACCCAATCATAAATAATGAAGAAGAAAAATTAAAACATGTAATAAAGGAGTTAGCATTGCTATGAATTTAACAGACTATAATCCTAGTGACCAACTGTACTTTTTAAAAAACTTTATTGAAAAAGGTGAAGCGATTTCTTCAAAACTCAGAAAACCAGAAGATAAACCTCAAATTGAGTCGTTTCTGCTTTCTCAAATACTGAATCAAAAATAATTATAATTCTAAATTAAGACCCAAAACAGTGTTCAACTCTTTGGATATTTCGGTAGCTAAAACCGATGGAATTTTTTTAACAAAAAACGCTTTTACAACATCATCTTTTGAAGGGTCAATACAACCATTTTTAGTCAAATACGTGTACGCAGACTTAACAACTTTATCAGACACCTTAAGTGTAGTATCTTCAATACTCTTCTTTATATCTGCAATAAATTGTTCTTCGCTTTTCGTTGTCGCATCCATAAAAGTAATAATAGGAGAAAAATGCAATTTTCTCAATAACAAAAATTATTTAGCATTTCCTAATGAAACTTTAGCTTGAACCGAATCAGAAAACATGGATTTTGATAATCGAATCACATCATCTTTTGTTATCTGATTCAATCGATCCTGCAACTGAATTAATGTAGAAAGACCTGTTTTATAAATGAGTTGACGGCCCAACCAATTCGCCCACGCAGACGACCCCTCAAGGTGAATAATCATATTACCTTTCAATTGCCTTTTAGTCCGCTCAAACTCATCATCAGTGATGCCGTCCCTTAATTGATCAATTTCTTTTTCAATACAATCTTGCGCTTTTCTATACTGAGCGGTCGCCGTTCCAGCATAAATAACAATGGCCCCAGTGTCCCTATAATTTTGAGAAGTGCAATAAATTGAATATGCCAACCCCAAACGTTCACGAACTGATTGAAACAATCGTGAACTCATTGATCCACCCAATAATGTAGTTAACAAAGTCAACGCATATCGATCAGCATGTGTATACTTTAATCCAGGGTAACCATAACATAAATGCATTTGCTCAAGATCTTTATAAACATGGGCTTGTCTTTTTTCAAATGACATCGCATCCAATCGAGGTAATTCATTTGAGCTGTCCGTAAATTCGACTTGATCAAAAGCGAGTTGCAATTGATGTTTTAAGTTTGAAAGTTCTGTAACAGCCCCCGCCACAACACATTTAATATTTTTAGCAACCCGATAGTTCAAATAATAATTCATCAAAACTTGATTGGAAAACTGTCCAATTGAACTAGCTGTACCGAGAATCGGTTTTCCCAAATAAGCCCCATTAAATAATTCTGAGCTTAATAAATCCAAGATTTTATCATCTGGAGTATCTTCATACATATTAATCTCTTCGTTAATAATTGATTTTTCAAGCTCAATATTCTTATCTGCATGTTGAGAATGAAACACAATATCCATTAGGATATCTAATCCTTCAAGGATACTTTCAGGCAAAACCGTAATATAGTAACACGTAAACTCTTTCGTAGTATAGGCATTAACTTGACCACCTAATGAATCAACCTCTTTGGTTATTTCATACGCACTTCGGCGTTGAGTACCCCGAAAACACATATGCTCTAAAAAGTGAGATATACCACCTTCTACTGAAGACTCCAACGGTAACCCAACATCTAAAAAGATTGAAAGAGTTACTGAATTGGATGAATCAATAGGATGAACAACAGTCTCAACATCATTAATAAAGAAATGATGCATAAAAGAAACTAATCTAAAACTCTAGCGACGTTAACACGTCCTTGTCGGTCAATTTCCATAACCTTTACCTTTACAGGATCACCAACACTAAAATAGTCCTCAACTTTGTTAACACGCTCTTTAGCAATTTTAGAAATATGAAGTAATGCTTCCTTACCTGGAATGAGTTCAACAAAGGCACCAAAATTCATAATTTTGACAACCTTACCATCGTAAACTTCACCCTTCTCAACATCTTTTACAAGTTCTAATATGACAGTTTTAGCTAAATTAATAATATCAGAGTTTTTACCAGAAATACTAACTTCACCCTTATCGCCGTCAACCACATAAACAACAGCTTTAGTATCCTCTTCAATTTTTTTAATCTGCTTTCCACCAGGGCCAATTAACAAACCCACTTTTTCAGGTTTGATCATAATCGTTTCTACTTTTGGCGCACGATCAGTAACACTATCACGAGGTGCATCAATCACTTGATTCATTTGATCTAAAATATGAAAACGCCCTTCTTTCGCTTGGCGTAATGCATCAACCAATATTTCTTTCGACAACCCTTCAATTTTAATATCCAGTTGCAAAGCAGTAATCCCTTCACTCGTACCAGCCACTTTGAAATCCATATCCCCATAGTGATCTTCTAAACCTTGAATATCAGACAAAATTGTATAATTTCCAGAATCATCCATGAGTAATCCCATTGCAATTCCAGATACCTGGGCTTTGATTGGAACCCCACTGGACATCAAACAAAGGCTTCCAGAACAAACCGAAGCCATTGAAGACGATCCATTCGATTCAAGAATTTCAGAAAACAAACGTATAACATATGGAA
>JAYNJH010000080.1:8122-8351 GCA_038109885.1 Candidatus Margulisiibacteriota bacterium
GGAATAACTGGCTCAAGCGCACGCTGAGCTAACTGACCATGCCCTAACTCACGCCGTCCGGTTCTCAAAAAACCACATTCGCCAACAGAATAAGGAGGGAAATTATAATGAAAATAAAAAGACTCTGACACTTGCTCGCCAAAAGCATCTGAATTCTGCTCGTCACCATCCGTCCCAAGCGTAATAACACCTAAACATTGTGTTTCACCCCTAGTAAATACACTAGAAC
>JAYNJH010000081.1:0-7444 GCA_038109885.1 Candidatus Margulisiibacteriota bacterium
CTTAACAAGATCTGTACGTTCAGGGCGAAACACCATAGTGAATAAAATATGCTCCCGTTTTAATTTACTTTGAATTAACTTGGTGGCTTTTGTACCAACCGTAATTGTTAGTTTTGGGCGATCTTTTTTAATTGCTTTTGCAACAACATCAACGCTTTGACGATCTACCGTTGCAATTTTAATATCAAAGTCCGATTCCAAGTTACTTTTAATTGCATTAATCGCTAGATTGTACGCGGGAATATTTTGATGACTTATCAAGTAAATGGATGGTTTAGCAATAACTGATGTGACAAATAATAAAGTCACAATGAATACTTTAAACACGTTTAAACTCCCTTCACTAATCATATAAAAAATTGGCGATATAATTCAATCCACATTATTTATAAAAATTGAGTAAAAAGGTGACGTATATAGGATTAAAAGAATCTACACCATAACAAATCAATATGCTAACGTAACAATATGTCGATGATTCGAGTTAGTGAAATCTTTTATTCAGTTCAAGGAGAAGGGGTAACGGTTGGGGTTCCAGCAATCTTTATTCGTTTACAAGGGTGTAATTTAGATTGCGGTAGCCGAGGAGGGGCATGGGTATGTGATACCGAAGCGGTCTGGAAACGCGGGGAAAAACGATTGATTTCTGAATTAGCCGAAACGATACAAGTAGATTTCAATGAAGCATTACGTAATGGCGCTCATGTGGTAATTACCGGAGGCGAGCCATTGTTACAACAAGACGCAGTTATTGAATTACTTCATCAATTTAACAATAAGTGGCCTATTGAAATAGAAACCAACGGAACAATTTTGCCGCATGATCCATTGAAAAAAAGAATTAATTACTGGAATGTTTCCCCAAAGTTGAGTAATAGTGGGGAGGCATTCGATAAGCGAGTCCAACCGTCATTGGATTGGTTTAGTGAACAACCCAATGCTATTTTTAAATTTGTTGTAAATAATGAAAATGATATAAATGAAATTGAATCAAGTTTTAAATGGGTTAAACAGCTTCCAATTCGCCAAAAATTTTTAATGCCTGCAGCAGATAACCGTATAGAACTTCATCAAAAATATGAAAGTATTATTTCATTGGCAAAATCAAACGGCTATAGTCTTAGCCAACGACTGCACCTGACAGTGTGGGATCAAAAGACTGGAATTTAGTTAATTCTTCCCCGATAAAATGCTACCGGCATTGAACATTGGAATCGAATTACCGCCACTAAATTTAGGTAACTCACCGTTCCATTTTTCAGCCATCCGTAATTGAATTAATGCGGGGTTACCTTTTAGTGCACTAGCTTCACGTTTAATTGCATCGGCCCGAGCTTTAGACTCAACAGAAATTTGATATGCCTCAGCTTCTGCAGCCAATTTCTTTTCAGCAGCAGCGGCTTCAGCTTGAGTTACACGACGAGTTTTTTCATTTTTGGCCTGTAAAGCTTCTTGCTCAGCTTTAACTTTTAATTCAATGGCTCGGTTAAATTCAGATGAAAAAGCAAAATCAGTAATTGCCACATTTGCAATGGATAAGGCGCCTGGAACACCTTTACGGCTAAGTGTAGTTTCAATAAATTGTTCCACTTCTTCTTGAATCTTTAGTTTCACATCTTCACGACGAGTGATTAGTTGTTCTGCAGTATATAAAGCAGTTACAGATTTAACAGATTCTTGAATAGCAGGCTCAATCAGCGTGGATTCAATGACTTGGCGAATGCCAATCTTCTGAAAACTAAGAGGAGCAATTTCACCATTTAATGAATATTGAACAGACACTTCAGTACGAACTGTTTGCAAGTCTTTTGAGGCAGAAATGGAGTCATTTGAAACTTTTCTTAAACGAATATCCAACTGAATAATTTCATCAATGAGCGGTGCTTTAAAATGAAAACCTTCACTGAGTGCACGCATTTCAACAGCACCCAAGCGTTTAATAACACCCACGTGACCAGCGTCAACAATGACATAAGCGGCTTGAAAAAAAAGAAATAAAAATGCGCTGATTATAATTATAAAAATTGTTTTTGTTGGAATTTGTTGGATATTAATTTGTTGACTCATAATAATCATTATATCAAAATAAGTCCGAAATGAAACACAAACAATGGAATATTCTATCCAATGAAATCGTATTTGAATTAGCAGAAAAAAATATGAAATACGACGAGGCGTTACTGGAAAATCTAGCACCCAATCAGACAATTGAGCGTTTCTATATTTGGAAACAACCTGGAATTACATTTAGTTATAAACAAGAATGCCCATTAAAAATGCATCATTTGGATGCATCTAAGCGCATCACTGGAGGAGGCATTGTTTTTCATTCCCCTGGAGATATTGTATTTTCAATTACTGGTTGGAAAAATGATCCTAATTATCCAGTAAAAATGAAAGAAAAACTTCAGAAAATTTCGTCAAGAGTAAGTTTAGCTATCCAAAACACAGGGGTAAGAATTGATTCTGAATCAAAACTGAGCAGTAAAGATATGGATTATTGTCAAACGTACCCAACACCATTTGAAATTTCAATTAATGGTCAAAAAGTTTTGGGTTTAACCATTAGACAATTTAGATTAAAGTGGTTAATTCAAGGGGTTATACATACAAAACCAACCCATATTTCATTAAGGGAGTTCACACAGTCACAAATAAAATCTAACCTTGATGAAAAAGCAATATTATTAAACATATTAAATTATTCCAAGTAAATTAGAGTAATCTTGATCTAAACGTATGAAAACATTCATTATATTGATCAATAGTCATTAAATTAAGTTCAAATTACAAATACCACTTAACCAGCAAAGCAATCACGTCATCAATGGTGTCTAAAGGTATTAATTGAGTACTAAATGCTTCTGGCTTAGGTAACCCACTTTCCATTGACGATACCACCAAGTAGCGAATACCCAAATGGGATCCTGCCAATAACTTTTGAGAAACACCACCAACCGGTAAAATCTTTCCAGATAGGGATAGCTGTCCAGAAAAAGTAAGTGTTCCTGGCAGTGGAATATGCAGTAGTGTTGAAATAATAGACACAAAAATACCTAAATCCCAACCCGGCCCAGTTTTATATAAATTTGTATTCTGAAAGTGAATGTGAAAGTGGTAATCAAATAACAAATTAGAATCAATAGAGTAATCTTTAAAACGCGTTTTTAATAACCCAAAAACAATTCGAATAGACTCCTCTAATTTCGAGTCAATATTTCCAGTCGCAGTAAATCCAGGGTCCCCTTGGTAAATTTGAGTTTCAATGGGGCAACAATGCCCTACCATTGATTTGAGCATTAATCCCACACTCCGTCCAACGCGCGGTTCAACGGAGAATTTGGGTTTAGGCTCACCTTCGCCCAACAAAGATTGAATAAGTTTTTCATTCCAATGATTAGGGATATCTTGATTATCAACCAAGCGCAAGGCAATTTTTCGACATAATTTATCGATAACTTGGCGCAACTCGCGTAGACCAACATCTGATGTATACAAGTTGACAATGGTGTTCCATAATTTTTCAGAAATCGGCATTTTTTCGATCGGTAAAGACAAATCTTTACATATTTTAGGGAAAATATAATCTTGAGCAACCGCCACTTTTTCAGCAACTGTATAACCAGAAATTGGGATGATTTCCATTCGATTTAATAATGGTTCTGGAATGGCACTTAAATCATTTGAAGTACAAATGAACATGCATTGTGATAGATCAACAGGGCATTGAATGTAATGATCAACAAATGATTTATTTTGTTCAATGTCTAAAATTTCAAGTAAAACGGCCGATGGGTCACCTTTAAAGCCCCCCGCCAATTTATCAACTTCATCTAAACAAACAACGGGATTAATTGCCTGGGCTTTAATAAGTCCAGAAATAATTTTTCCTGGCATTGATCCGACATAGGCACGGCGATGGCCTCTTAGTTCAGCCTCATCACGAATACCTCCCAATGCAATTCGAACAAAAGGGCGACGCAATGCATTGGCAACCGATTGAACAATGGATGTTTTTCCCACACCAGGTGGCCCAGATAAACAAAGGATGGTACCAACCCGCTTTTTAGCAATTTTTCGAATGGCCAAATGTTCAAGAATTCTTGTTTTTACCGAATCCAGACCAAAATGATGATGATCTAATTCATGTCGAACACGAGAAATATCAATTTTGGCTGATTTTCGTTTTCGCCAAGGAATGGAAAATAATGTGTCAAGGTACCCTTTTACAACAGCAAATTCAGTTGAATCATCAGGGTATTGATCTAAACGCTGGATATCTGATTTTATTTGTTCATTGTGATCTCGATCAAGTTTAATTTTATTTAGTTTTTCATCGTATTCAACCGTAATATCAGTATGGATCCCGTTCTTTAATTCAGCTTGAATAGCACGTAACTTTGCTTTTAACATCATCTCTTTACGTTCAATATCAACATTTTGTTGGATAACACCATCCAACTGCTGGTTTATTTCGGCATCAATAAGAAGACGGTGTAGACAATGTTCAACTTGCTCTAAACGATTAAATACATCAATAGATTCAACAATTTTAACTTTTTCGTCATATTTTAATGGTAGGTAGGAGGAAATAAAATCAGCCAATTCATGAGGTTGGTCAGGGTGGATTACACTAAGAAGGGTATCCAGAGACATATCATCAGAGTGGAACATTGCATTATGTTCTTTAAACAAGCCATAGACTTTGTTAGACAGTGAAATTAAGTCCCGAGTTTTATTAAAATTAGATTCACAGATTGAATAAGTGACAACATCTTTTATGGTCTCGTGAACATTAACACGTTGCATGCCTTCAATGACAAGAAACCGTCCATCTGGCTGATGTTGCTCATCAATTATTTCGCATAGAACACCAGTATTTGAAAACGCTTGCTTTTTTTTAAATAATGCCACCAAATGACGTGTTTTTATATTTAATTTATCAGAAACTCGAATACGTTTAACAGTATGTGGGAATACCACAACATCAGTTAGTGAAATTCCAATTTCATTCAGTTGATTGCTCATACATTAATTATCGATGGATTGAGCTAAACGCTTATATTCTGCTTTAGTTAAAAAAGAGGCTTCAAAGGCGTTTACATCTTTTTCAGTAATTTTTAGAGTTTTCTTCTTACTTCCAGGGAGCTCATACATATAATTCATCATAATCACTTCAACAATTGAACGAAGTGCACGAGCACCAACTTTTTTTAATTTTGCAATTTTAGCAATCCGCTGAATAGCTTCATCTTCAAAGGTAAGAGCAATATTATCCATATCCATCAATGACTGATATTGCTTAGTAATTGCATTTTTAGGTTCAGTTAAAATTTGCGACATATTCGATTCACTCAAAGAGTGCATGGGTGCAATTATTGAGATTCGGCCAATTAACTCAGGTATGATTCCATAACTCAGTAAATCTTCAGAAGATAAATGATTAAAAATAGTTTCATGGTTAATTTCATCTTGTTCATTTTCATCAATAAATCCCAGTGATGTATTTTTTAATCGTTTTTCAATAACTTTTTCAATTCCGTGAAAGGCACCGCCACAAATAAAAAGAATGTGTTTGGTATTAACGGTAATGGTTTCTTGATTGGGGTTTTTACGTCCACCTTTTAGTGGCACATTTACTTCCGTTCCCTCAAGTATTTTTAATAATGCTTGTTGTACTCCTTCACCAGACACATCGCGAGTAATGGATGCCGATTCAGACTTACGAGAAATTTTATCGATCTCATCTAAATAAATAATGCCACGTTGAGCTTTCTCAACATCATTATTAGCCACTTGAAGAAGCCGAAATAACATACTTTCAACATCGTCGCCGACATAGCCAGATTCAGTAAGTGTCGTCGCATCAGCAATTGCAAAAGGGACATCTAAAAATTTAGCCAGTGTTTGAGCAATTAAAGTTTTACCTGTTCCAGTGGGGCCAGCCACTAAAATATTGCTTTTTTGAACATCAACATCAGGGTAATTTACCGAGGTTTTAAATAATCGTTTATAATGATTGTAAACCGCTACAGCAACAATAAGTTTCGCCTGATCTTGTTCAATAATATATTGATCAAGTTGCTGTTTAATTTCGGATGGAGTGGGAAGCTTATCCAGTGCGGCTGGGGTATCCTTAGCACTAGATGGATCAATATGTTTGCGCTCTTCTTGTGCGATGACAGATGCACATACTTTCACACATTCATTACAAATTTGAATTCCAGGTGGCCCGGCAATTAACCGGACCACATCATGTTGAGATTTATTACAAAATGAACATGAAAGAACAGGTGTCACTTTGCAAGAACTTTTTCATTCACAGCCTTTTTAGTAATAATACTATCAATTAAGCCATATTTTTTTGCTTGTGTGGTATCCATAAAGTTATCACGATCAGTATCTTTTTCGATGTTATCGTATGTTTGACCAGTATGATCAACCAAAATATTGTTAATTTCTTTTTTGATTCTTAAGATTTCTTTGGCTTGGATTTCAATATCAGTTGCCTGTCCTTGAGCACCACCAAGGGGTTGATGAATCATAATTCGAGAATGTGGTAATGCAAAACGCTTACCCGCTTGACCTGCCGCTAATAATAAGGCCCCCATGGAAGCAGCTTGACCTAGACAAATAGTTGATACATCAGATTTAATGTATTGCATCGTATCATAAATTGCTAAGCCTGCAGTAACAACACCGCCTGGACTATTTATATATAAGTAAATATCTTTTTCATTATCTTCAGCTTCTAAAAAAAGTAACTGTGCAATAATAGTATTAGCCACGGCATCGTCTATTTGAGTTGAAAGAAAAATAATACGTTCCTTTAAAAGACGTGAATAAATATCATATGATCGCTCTCCTCGACCAGTTTGTTCAATAACCATTGGAATTAAAGGCATGGTTTAAAACCCCTTTCTTTATGTTTTACTTTATTTTAGCGGAATTTGTGAGGAATTCCCTAACTTTTTTATCCAATAGATTATTTTTAAGAGCATCTAAATTATGATTTTTTGATGATGTTAAATCATCAATGGTTTTAATCTTTTCATCATTCCAAGACTCAATTTCTTTCGAAATATCACCATCTGAAACCTCAAGTTTCTCTTTTTCAATGATTGATTCAATAATTTTACGCAAATGAATTTTATTTTTAGAATTATCTTGCAAATCATTTCTCAAGTCGTCTTGAGTTTTATTTGTAATTTGCATGTATTGATTTAAATCCATTCCTTGCTGACGAATTGTATATTCAAACTGCATAAGAGACATATTTACCTCTTGTTCAATCATTGCTTGTGGAATTTCAAGAGGATTTTCATTAATTAAGGCATCAAAAATAGCTTGCTCTTTGTTTTGAGTGTTTTCATTTTCAAATCGAGTATTAATTTCGTCTTCCAATTTTTTCTTCCACTCATCAACTGTTTTACACTCTTTGTCT
>JAYNJH010000081.1:7454-8312 GCA_038109885.1 Candidatus Margulisiibacteriota bacterium
TTCATCATTAAGTTCGGGTAATGTTCGTTGACGGATCTCAGTAACTTCAATATCAAATTTAACTGTTTTTCCTTTAACATCTTGGTTTTTGAAGTCATCATCGTATGTGATAGAAAAATCTTTTTTATCACCTTTTTGTAAGCCCACAATAATGTCATCAAACGCTTCACCATAATTATGAGCACCAATTCGGGTGGCTTGATTATCGCGGCTCCAAGTTTCAAATACGTCATCACCAATCTTCGCTTGACCATTAAATCGAACAATATCACCATCTTTAGCTTCACCATCAACGCTTTCATAGGTAGCATGCATACCAATAAGAATATCCATTTCCTTTTTCAGTGTGTCTTCATCCGCTTTCTTTTCATCAAAACTAATTTTAAGGCCTTTATACTTTTTCAATTTTAATTCAGGTTCGACATCCACATCGCAGCGAAATTTTACAGCCTTATTTTCTTTGTACTCATCAACATCAACATTTTTTGGGTAATCAACAACTTTTAATTTAAGCTCTTCAATAGCTGATTTATAAGTATCATTAATAACATCATAAATGGCTTCTTGAATAATGACTTCTTTTCCAAAATTCTTTTCAAAAATTTTTCTGGGGATTTTTCCCTTTCGAAAACCGGGCAATGATGCTTTTTTGCTAACTTTACGAAAAGCACCATCAAATTTTGATTCAAGTTCTTCGTGACTTGCTTCGATTTCGAGATTAATAGTGTTGCCATTACGTTTTGATTTTAATACTTTCATTAAGACCCTCCGGGTTAGAGATGGAGCGGGGTACCAGATTCGAACTGGCGGCCTTCTGCTTGGCAAGCAGATGCTCTACCAACTGAGCTAACCCCGCAA
>JAYNJH010000082.1:0-8172 GCA_038109885.1 Candidatus Margulisiibacteriota bacterium
ATTTAAAAGCGTGGCTTTAAGTCTTTTATGTACGTTTTGGCCATCAATAAACATGGTTCCATTAGGGATTGGTACCTCAATTCCAAAATTATAATCCCAATGAAAATGAGTATTGTCTTCTGTGATCACACGATCTATTGGTCGATGAGCAATTGTTTTTAACATGATAAAAAGATATCAATATCAACTAATTTATCCAAATATAAATCCATTTAGATTAGTTTTTTCTCTAAAAGAGAGGGGGGCATGGTTGAAAAATAAATAGGGCGGATGATTCGACGATGGTTCATTATTTTTGGTGGCTCTATCTCAATGGCAATCTCTATTTTCCCAAAGTGAGGTTGATAGGTGTATTTATAAGGGGAATCTAATTTAATAATTCGTTTGACCACATTTTTATAAAACTGAATACCTGCATCAGTGGGATTAAAGTGAATCGAAAAGAAATGTTTATTTTGCTTAAAGTCTTTGTAGAGGGATATATCCAAAAGACGATCGTCAAAATCCTGGACGTGGTAAATGATATCAGTATTGTTTAAATTGGGCGCAGTGGTTAAATATTGAATGGCTTGATTTAAAACAGGGGCATTGGAAACGGCCAAATTAAAAGGGACTAGCGAATCATCATATGGAATAATTGCCTTGCTATAACAAAAACGTCTGGCTTGAAAATGAGTAAATTGATTATATTTCGAAATAGGTTGAACTATGTAGGCAAATGATTTCATGAGTTCTAGTATACAGATTCATGTAGAATTTAGCTTATTTTTGATGCTTTAAATACAATTTTCATTTTAACATAAGTAGTTCGCAACTAAATTATGCCGCTTGAGTTGCCGTAATGGAGCCGATCGAGTGAATAACATCTAGACTGGTAAAATCTAAAACATCAGGATATCGAAACTTAAATTTTTTAATAATTTTTTTATTATTCGAATAAAGGCGAATTTGGTTGAAAAACTGGCTTAATTTGGCAATTCTATCTTCAGATTTACAGCTTTGATATTCTAAAAGT
Source organism: Candidatus Margulisiibacteriota bacterium (assembly GCA_038109885.1). Classification (GTDB taxonomy): domain Bacteria; phylum Margulisbacteria; class Marinamargulisbacteria; order UBA817; family UBA817; genus UBA817. Next base: position 1,016 of record JAYNJH010000082.1, read on the forward strand.
ATTTTATGACAACACGCATTAAAAAAATCTCGAAGGGATCGATTAATATAGATTTTCTTATTTGTTGATACTTTATTGGAAATTGGTATTTTTTCAATAATTTCAATGACCTCTTTTGCAAGTTCAATAAGTTGTTCTTTAAACCCAGTTCCAATGCCAATTTTCAAAATCTTTTTCAAACCAGTAATTCGTTGAATATGATTAACTTCTACAATCTTTTCGTTGATTATATGACAATAACTATCCATCTCAGTACAAGTGAATAGGCTAATTCGTTTACAGTTTATACTGTAATTGTTGGATGCATTCATAATGATTAATTATGTTGAGACTACAATTTAAATTAAAAAAGAACAACTCTGATTTAAGGTGAATAATGTATTGAATTGAATTTATAAAGTTGATAATAAATAGTTTAATTCAATAATTGAGAATTATATTTTAATTAAAAAATAATTTTCTACAAGCTAAATTTAGAAAAATATGACTCATATTTCAAAGTGTTTATAATGATGCCAAACATAAAGGTTATTTTAATAAAAAAATGGATCAAATCGTATTTACTAAAGGAAAAAAACAATAAAACGATAATTAATTAAAAACTCATTTAGAAACGGGCTAAATAAATGAAAGAAATAGTTAATTTAAATATTTTATGGATTATTTTATGTTCTATTTTAGTTTTTATAATGCAGGCCGGCTTTATGTGCTTAGAAGCCGGTATGACACGAGAAAAAAATAATATAAATGTAGCAATAAAAAATATCTGTGATTTTGGAATTTCAGCTATGGTATATTGGCTATTTGGATTTGCGATAATGTATGGTGCATCTAAATTTGGCATTTTTGGGACCAGTTATTTTTTTGGCGGCCAGTTTTTACAAGATAAATCGACAATATTTTCAGTTTTTTTTATTTTTCAACTGATGTTTTGTGGGGCATCTGTATCCATTATTTCAGGGGCAGTTGCTGAACGTATGACATTTGAGGGGTACCTAATTATTGCCTTCATTACAGCAGGTTTTCTTTATCCAATTATTGGCCACTGGGCGTGGAATGGAGTAAATTATGGTGAAGTTAATGGTTGGTTGGGAGGGTTAGGATTTGTTGATTTTGCAGGGAGTACAATTGTACATAGTGTGGGCGGCTGGATTGCCTTATCGGGGGTTTTAATATTAGGGCCTCGAACAGGACGGTTTCCTGAAAATGCAACCCCAAGGCGATTTAATGCAAATAACTTACCACTGTCTGTTTTAGGGACACTCATACTATGGTTTGGATGGTTTGGATTTAATGGTGGTAGCACATTGAGTTTAAACGATTATGTTCCCAATATTCTTCAAAATACATTAATGGCTGGCTCAGCCGGGATTGTTGCCTCCATTGCCCTTGGATTATTGATAACAAAAAAAGTAAATGTTTTTTCTGTAATTAATGGAGGTTTAGGCGGTTTAGTATCGATTACGGCAGGTTGCAATGCGGTAACATTATCTGAATCAGTATTAATCGGAATAGTTGGAAGCGGCGTTGTTATGCTAGTAGACCATTTGTTAGAAATAAATAAGATTGATGATGTGGTTGGGGCAATTCCAGTCCATCTTGGAGCTGGTATTTGGGGAACAGTTGCTGTGGGTTTATTTGGGGATCCTCAAATTTTGGCAACGGGGTTAAATATGGATCAACAGTTAATTATACAAATTACTGGAATTTTAGCTATTGGCGTATTTTTATTTTCTTTTTCTTATATTTTTTTGAGTTTGGTAAATAAATTTATCCCACTTAGGGTCAGCTTAATTTCAGAAGAAGTTGGCTTAAATATTGCGGAGCATGATGCCAATACAGATCTACAGGATTTATTAAAAATAATGAGCGAACAAGCCAACAGCAGTGACATATCTCAACGCGCAGATCAAAATCCATTTACTCAAACAGGAATGATTGGTATGCATTATAATAATTTATTATTTAATTTGGAAAAATCAATCGAAAAGACCGATGACTTATTAACAAATGTAATTCCCAAAACCATAGCGGATCGGTTAAAAAGCGGTGAGCAAATTGCAGACTCATATAATGAGGTATCAATCATGTTTGCAGATTTAGTTGGTTTTACAGAATTAACTCAAAAGTTAGTTGCAAGAAGAGTTGTTAGCGCACTCAATGATATCTTTTCAATGTTTGATAAAATTGCCGAGAAGTACGGCGTAGAAAAAGTAAAAACAATCGGTGATGGCTACATGGCTGTATCTGGATTATTCAAATACGAGGAAAATCATGCCATTATGATTGCCGATATGGCCTGTGAAATGCATGATGCAATCGAAAGGTATAATAAAGAAAATAAACGGTCCTTAAAATTAAGGATTGGAATTAACAGTGGTCCGATTATTGCCGGTGTTATTGGCGATAGCCGTTTTTTATACGATATGTGGGGAGACACAGTCAATACGGCCAGTCGAATGGAATCCACCGGAATCCCAGGGGAAACACAAGTAACTGAAAAAACCTATGATTTATTAAAAGATGTTTATAATTTTGAAAAACTATCGCCAATCGATGTAAAAGGCAAAGGAATTATGCAGACATTTAAGTTGATAAATAAAACAGACGTCCCTAAGCATGATGCTTAAATTTGACCAACACAATCCATCCTCTTAAACTTAGTTAACATGAAAATAATAAAGAATCAGCAAATTTCTGACGATTTGGCAGTAAACTGGCATCCATTTATGCAAATGAAAGATTTTGAAACTTATCCACCAAAGTATATTACCCATGCTGAAGGATTAAAGTTATATTCAGAAGATACTTGGTATTACGATACGATTTCCAGTTGGTGGTGCAATATATTGGGGCATCGTCATCCAGCAATAACCAAAGCGTTAAATGATCAATTAAACACCTTAGATCACATAATGTTTGGAAACTTTACCCATCAGCCAGCCATTGATTTATCAAAGCGCTTGGTAAACATAACGCCAAATGCATTAGAACGAGTGTATTATTCTGACAATGGTTCTACCGCCATTGAGGTCGCTTTAAAGATGTCTTTGCATTATTGGCTCAATAAAAATGAACCGCAAAAAAAGGGGCTTATTTTTTTTAATGGATCGTATCATGGTGATACAATTGGTGCCATGAGTGTCAGCGGCGTTAGCCAATACAATCAGGTGTTTCGCCCCTTAATGTTTGATGCTAAAGGAATGCCTGATCCGTCATTGAATGAAGGCAATGCATTACAATTACTTGAAGACACCTTAAGAAAAGATAGCGATTCAGTTGCTGCAGTTATTATTGAACCGTTGTTAATGGGGGCGGGTGGAATGAAATTAACATCCATCCAGTTTTTTAGACAAGTAAGAAAATTAACTCAAGAGTATAATGTTCATTTGATTTCCGATGAAGTAGCAACAGGGTTTGGTCGAACAGGGCATTTATTTGCATCTGATGCAGCCAACGTAACACCGGATTTCATGTGTTTGTCTAAAGCGCTAACCAATGGCCAATTCCCACTAGCGGTAACAATGACAACAAATGAAATTTATAATGCGTTTTATGCAAATTTTGAAGAAGGAAAAACCTTTTATCATGGCCATACATTTACAGCAAATCCACTAGGGTGCGCGGTTGCAAATGCGACACTACAAGAATTAACTACCTGGGATTGGCAATCGCATGTCAAAAATTTATCAGATTTTCTTTCTTCCAAAGTCAAGACATTTGAAGAAAAATATCGCTTTGTAAGTAATGCGAGAAGTATCGGAACCGTTGCCGCTATTGATCTCGATTTACCAGGTGATCGCGCGTTATTTCTATTGTCCCAAGAAGGGTTTAATCATCATTTAACAATACGCCCATTAGGGAACTCAATTTATTTATATTTGCCATTGATTACATCCAAAAAAGAGTGTCATGAAATATTAGAATTACTGGATCAGCTTTTGACTAAAGTCGCATCAAAATAAAGATTTAGTTCATTTTACTCATCGAGCTATTTTAAATTCTGTTACATTCTTATATAATTTAAATTATGCAAATAGCATTATTGATTATTGAAATCATATCCGGACTTTTATTAATCGGGGCGATTCTACTTCATTCACCCAAAAGTGAAGGGATGGGCGCAATTGGTGGTCAGGCTAGATCATTTAAGCCACCAACTGACGACATGGAATCAGGCCTTAAAAAAATAACTTTTATTTTAGTTTTATTATTTTTCGGATCAGCCGTGATTTTAGGCTTATTTTTTTAAACTAATACTCTATGAAATTATTTTTTGTCTTAGCCATATTTTTCATAACCTTACCTGTTGCCGGTTTAGAAGTAACCTTAAATACACAGTTAGATAAGAAGCTAGATAAGCTTTCAAAGAAAAATAATACCCAAGAACAATTTCAATTTGAGATCTTGAGAGAGATTGAAATCAAGGGCTTGTCACAAATATCGGAGCAACAGGTTCGCAATGAACTAAGCGTTTTTCGCGGAGATAAACTAAATCCTTATATTATTAATCGAAATATAAAACGAATTGAATCTTTGGGATATTTTGAAAAAGTGAATTCAAAGCTGATAGATTATAAAGGTGGAAAGAAGTGGATTATCTTTGTTAAAGAAAACCCGGTAATTAGCAAAATTATCTTTGAGGGAAACTCGAGTATTTCAAGTGATAGCTTGGTCAAAATAGTGACCTCCAAAGAGGGCGAAATTTTCAGTTATTCTGATATTAGGGATGACATTAATAGTATTGAAACGCTTTATAAAAAAGAGGGGTATATTTTTTCAAAAGTTAAAAAAACAGATTTGCCATCCCGAAGTGACCCAAATTTAACATTTATAATTGAGGAAAGTAAATATGAGCAAATCGGGGTATCAGGAAATACCAAAACCAAGGATTACGTTATTTTAAGGGAAATTGATTTAAAGCCTGGTGATGAATTAAATGAAAAAGAATTACGAAAAAACTTAGCACGAATTTATAACTTAAATTATTTTTCAGAAGTTGTTCCAGACATTTTGCCATCAAATTCAACAAAAAATGCATATGATTTAATCATCAATGTAAAAGAAAAATCAACAGATAGCATTAACTTTGGTGGGGGCTGGGGGCAGCGTAGTGGCGGCTTTTTATACTCAGATTTGAATATTAATAATTTTTTAGGCACGGGGCAGCTTATTGCGTTAAGGGGCCAGTGGGGAAGCAACTTAAGTACCTACCAATTCAAGTATCATAATCCATGGATGTTTGGAAAGCGTCGCTCTCTGACATATCGGGCATGGAATACACGAGGAAATTTTGGATTTAATAATTTTTCATCATCCAGTCTGCGGCCCGAAACGCGTTATGGAATGGATGTTGCCGTTGGCTTGCCGCATTCGTATGAGTTAAGGTCAAATCATAAAATAAAAATTGAAGATATACAGGTCTCAGAATCAGATACCTCTGAGGCTTCAAATTATTCAATTCAAAGTTATACTTACTCATTGGCATATGACACTAGAGACATCAAGTTTAATCCTTTAAATGGGATGTTGTATGTGGTGACATTAGAAAATGCATTTAAATTTAAAAGCAATTCCTTAATGTTTACGAAATATGATGCGAGTCTGTCTAATTTTTTTCAGACATTTGATAAGCAGACCATTGCTACACGACTGGTTTTAGGTCGAGTAAATGGCACTATTGAATCAACCGAATATTATTTTATTGGTGGACCAAATACTGTTCGTGGGTACCAAGAGTATCCCAATTCGTTTGCAAATGGAAAAAGTCAGTGGCTAGCCAATGCTGAATATCGGTTTTTACTAAGTGAAGTTTTCCAATTTTTATTTTTTGTTGATATAGGTTGGGCAAGTTCATTAAGCACTAACATATTAGATGCAAAGGTTGGAAAAGGGGTTGGATTCCGTATAAATTCACCATTAGGACCTATTCGAATCGATTTTGGTATTGACGAAAATGGCGATATGAGAACACACTTAAATATTGGACATATTTTTTAAGGAGGAAATAGTGAAAAAATTAGCATTATTATTATTTATTTTTATGATTGCAACAACTGGGGTGGTGCATGCTGAAAATATTGGCACAGTGGATTTGCAGAAAGTGTTTATAAGCTATAACGAAACTGAAAAGGCAAGAAAAGACTTTGAAAAAAAGCAATCTGAATTAAGAAAAGAATTAGAAAAAAAACAAAAAACACTTGAAAAAGCTCAGAAAAATAATAAAAAGCCAGAAGATATTCAAAAGTTGGTTGAGGAAATCCAAGAAGAATTACAGCCAAAGCAAGAAGAATTAATTAAGTTAAACAATGAATTAATGGCATCTATACGAGCTGATATCTTAAAGTCCGCGCGAAAGGTAGCTAAAGAATATGGGATTGATATAGTTATAGATAAGCAAGCCGTATTAAGTGGTGGTTTTGATTTAACAGATTTTGTTATTGAAGATCTAAACAATTAGTGAACGGTTCTGATTTAAATAAATTAATTGGGGGGGAACTAATTAATTATGATGTAGATTTAGATATCCTTGGAGTTGCACCGCCAGGAAAAGATACAACAAGCGATGCTGTATTTTTGTTTAATTCTACATATGATATTTCTAACTTAAATGCGAGACTTTTAGTTGTAAAAGAGCTAAATAAGGCTTTCAAGTATACACAAATCATTCATCCCAATCCGCGCTTAGCAATGGCAAAAGTGATGCACCATTTTTACAAAAATAAAAATGGTATTATGCCTGGCATTTCTAAATACGCAGATATTGATCCATCAGCAACATTATCTAAATCAATTCAGGTTGATGCATTTGTTAGTATTGGTAAAAATTCAGTAATCAACCAAAATACGCGAATTCACTCAAGTGTTTCCATTGGAGAAAATTGTCAAATTGGTAATAATTGCGTTATTTTTCCGAATGTAACCATTTATGATAATTGCAAAATTGGCAACAATACAATTATTCATGCAAATTCAGTGATTGGCGCCGATGGTTTTGGTTATGAAAAAGAAAATGATGAATGGATTAAAATTCCACAAATCAGTGGAGTGATTATTGGCGATAGTGTTGAGATAGGAAGTAATACTACAATCGATAGTGGGTGTTTAATAGCAACTGAAATTGATTCCGGGGTAAAAATTGATAATATGGTTCACAT
>JAYNJH010000083.1:0-7831 GCA_038109885.1 Candidatus Margulisiibacteriota bacterium
TTTTCTTGCGGTGTCTGACAATATGAAAATGGTTTCGGATCAAATTGATAAATGTGTTCCTGGCTGTTTATTATACTTAGGTACATATGGGTTTGGTCGAAGTGATACACGAGAAAACTTAAGAGATTTTTTTGAAGTTGATGAAAAAATGATTGTTTTAGCATCGATCACTCAACTTTACAGACAAAAATTTATTAAAAAGCCTCAATTTGATAAACTATACAAAGGCATTGGAATTGCAGCAAATAAGCGCAATCCATTTCGAACATAAAGGAGATTCCCATGGAAATAAAAATTCCCTTTTTAGGTGATGGTATTGATACAGCAAATGTAGCCTCTATACTAGTACAGCCTGGTGACCAAGTGACGGTTGATCAGACACTTATTGAGCTTGAAACTGATAAGGCCACAGCCCCAGTTCCGTCTTTGTATGATGGTAAAGTCCAATCAATATTGATTGCTGAAGGAGACATTGTAAAGGAGGGAATGCTTGTTGTTATTCTTGAAGGTGGTGCTGATATCGAGCCATCAGCCTCAAAAGCGGAACCTGCCAAGGTTACTTCTTCACCAGTTACCTCAGCGATCCCTGCGCCTGTAATTCAATCTGAAACTAAAATTGAAAATCTATCTTATGAGATGATGACTGATTTGGATCAAGTTCATGCTGCACCATCAATTTTAAAATTTGCTCGCCTTTCTGGTTTAGATCTTGGTCGAATTTCAGGCTCAGGTCATGGTGGACGAATTCAATGGGAGGATGTTCGGACGTATTTATCTTTTGTTCAATCAAAAGCTTTTTCAAGTATTGCCGATGTTCAAACTGAGCCATTAAAAAAACAAGTTAAACCTGAAATTGACTTTTCAAAATTTGGTCCAATAGAAATCAAAAAGGTTTCCTCTTTACGACAGAAGATTTCAGATCACCTATCAAATGCTTGGAATGAAATTCCACATGTAACTCAATTTGCCGATATTCAGTTAGATCATATTATGTCGCTTAGGAAGAGTTTAAATTCTAAGTTAAAGAAGAATGATATAAAATTAAGCGTCACTGTTTTTGTTTTGAAGGCTCTTGCTGAAACCTTAAAATCTTTTGAAACATTTAACTCAAGTCTCGTTAATAATGAATTAATTATTAAAAACTATATTCATTTGGGCGTTGCCGTTGATACTGAAGCGGGCTTAGTGGTTCCTGTTATTCGAGATGTTGATCAAAAGTCGTTACAAGACATTGCAAAAGAGCTGGATGTTCTTGCTGAAAAAGCAAGGAATAAAGCGTTATCATTAGATGACATTCAAGGAGCAACGTTTACTTTATCAAATTTGGGAGGTTTGGGTGCGTCTCATTTTACTCCAATAGTTAATTCTCCAGAAGTTGCAATTTTAGGAACGGGAAAGGCTGATTTTAAGGTCTCATATGATGAGAAGACAAAAGCATTATCTAATCGTTTATTGATGCCGGTGGCGCTTTCTTATGATCACCGTGTCATTGATGGTGCTGATGGTGCGAGGTTTGTTCAATCGCTAACCAAAAATATTGAATTGTTCGATAAGAAGTGGGTGAAATAAATGGATAAAAAACATAAGAATGTTATAGTAATTGGATCTGGACCGGGTGGTTATGCAGCGGCATTTTATTTAGCTGATCATGGTAAGTCAGTAACCTTAATAGAAAAAGAAGACTTGGGTGGCGTTTGTCTTAATCGAGGCTGTATACCATCAAAAGCTTTGTTAAATGTTGCAGGTATGATTGATAAATCAAAAAAAGCCTCTGAGCAGGGTGTTTCTTTTACGTCACCCAAAATCAATCTTAAAGATTTACAAGCGTGGAAAAATTCGGTTGTTGAAAAATTACGACAAGGTGTTGGTGCTTTAGCCAAAGCACGGAAGGTAGAAATCATACAAGGGCGTGCACTTTTTGATGATTCAGATACTATTCGTGTTGAATCTGAAAATGGCCAATCATATTTTACATTTGATCAGTTAATTATTGCTACTGGTTCACGTCCTTTTATTCCTGGCGTTATGGACCTTGGGAACCCCCGAATTATGACATCTACTGAAGCGCTAGATATTGCTGATATTCCTAAGGAGTTACTTGTTGTTGGGGGAGGGTATATTGGTATGGAGTTGGGTAGTGTGTATGCCAGCTTAGGTTCAAAGGTTTCAGTTGTTGAAGCCATGCCAGAACTATTGGCTGGTGCGGATACAGATTTGGTTAAAGTTTTCCAAAAATATGTGACAAAGAAGTTAGATACTGTTTATTTGTCTCATACGGTAAAAAAAATGTCGACCAAAGGTAAAACGATTGAAGTTACAATGGAAACATCAAGTGGGGACTCGATATCTAAAGCATTTGATAAAGTATTGGTTAGTGTTGGTCGTATTCCAAATTCTGATGATATTGGTTTAGATAATACTGATATCAAACTTGATGACAAAGGCTGTATTATTATTGATTCAAATTGTAAAACTTCAAACCCTAAGGTATATGCCATTGGTGATGTTGCCGGTGGTATTCAATTGGCTCATAAAGCTACAAAAGAGGCTAAAATTGCATCGGCCGCAATTCTTAATGAATCTTCGTTGGTGTTGGATGATTTTGTGATTCCGGCGGTAGTATTTACGGATCCTGAGATTGCTTGGGTAGGTATTACCGAAAAAGAAGCAAAGGTTGATAATATTTCGATTCAAGTTAGTAAATTTCCATGGACTGCTAGTGGTAGAGCTTTAACATTGAATCGTACAGAAGGCATGACAAAGGTGATTTCAGAACCAAATACTGGACGCATTCTTGGAATCGGTATTGTGGGTGATCATGCTGGTGATTTAATATCTGAGGCTGCACTTGCCATTCAGTCTGGAATGACGGTGGATGATTTGGCTGAAACTATTCATCCGCATCCAACATTATCAGAAAGTTTGATGGAATCTGCTGAACATGCCTTAGGGTTTTGTACCCATATGGTTCCCTCAAAGAAATGATTTTTTCTGTCTTTATTCCAATGTAGCGTAATATTATATTACATTTTTTAGGTTAAATATAATTGCCTTTATATCGATAATTTTTTTATGAATATTGGTATAATTTTACCTGAAATTGGTGGATTTTCATCATTATCAATTGAGTTTCAGAAATGGTATAGAATTATTGAATCCTTAGGACATGAAATCTTTATTATTACCGGTAAGTCTAGAGCTGTATTGAAGAATCTGACGGTAATGAATGAACTTTATCACGAGAATAATTATAATTTGTTATTTTCCTCTAAATTATTTGATATTACTGATGAGGATAGAGATGTTATATCATCTTTTGAAAATATTTCTAACCGTATTCAAACCATCATCGAAACTTGGGCATCATCTAATTCATTGGATCTTTTAATTGTTGAGAATTTTTTCTCTGTGCCATCAAATTTGCCTGTAACATATGCGTTATATAATTTTTTACAATCTTTCCCTTGCAAGAAAATTGTGAAGCATCATGACGCTTTTTATCGAAATAATGTTAAAAAGTTAACTAATAGCTCTTTTATTCAAAAGATATTTGTTTCTTGTTTTCCATTGGATATGGAAAATACGGTTCATATTTCTTCGAACCGTATTATTAAGTCATATCTTAAAGAAAAATGTCATGTTGATTCAATCATTATTCCATATGTCATGTCCGCTAATCAGGTGAACTATTGGAAAAATCCTGAACGATTAGAACTTTCTGATGAATTTGTTTGCTTATCGTCTGATAAAGTATTGATTCATTTTTCTGATTTATTACCATCGTCAAAGCTTGAAAATGTTTTTGAACTTTTATTGAAAATTAATGATGATGATTTTAAAGTTGTTTCTATTGTTAGAAAACATAAAGAGTATAGTGATTATTATGACTATTTAGTTAAAAAAATTAATGATTCTGGACTTAATAAACGGTTTATTTTAATACCTGAAGATGAAATTGCATTAGCACGTCGGTTTTCAATCGATGACTTATTTTCTTTTTCTAGAGGATCTTTATGTCTAGAGGCTGGCGTTGGCTTTGGACAACCTATTCATATGGGAATTCAAAATAAATGTTCGCTATTATTTTGCACAGAATCTCAAATCGATTGGCTTGAGCTTTCTGATTTAGGTTGTAAGGTTATTTATATTTCACAGGATCTGAATGATCAGGATATTACCCAAATTAATCATTTTTTAAATCAAGAAAATAACTGGGGAGAAGAAAATTTTAAATTGATGCGACAATATTATTCAGTTAGCTTTCTGAAGTATTTAATAAATAACTTGTTTATGCGAATTTAAACTTCCTTTTCGAAAGTATTTAAAAAAATCTGAGTAATTTGAGATCGATTAATTAATATTTTAATTATTGCTGACATTGGAACTGCTAAAAACATTCCTGGAACTCCCCAAATGTATCCCCAAAATAATAATGAAAGTAAAATCATAACCGGATGTAGGCCTAAGTTTTCACCGAGTAGCTTTGGATCTAGAATATTACCTATAATAAACTGTGTTGCTACAAGAAGCGACACAATGATTATAAAAGTTAAGCTAATGCCAAACTGAAGGAAAATAATGGGCATGACGGCTACGATTGCAAAAATTGAACCTATGTTAGGAATAAAGTTTAGAAAAAACGTAACAGACGCCAATAAAAGCGCAACTTCAACTTTGGAAGTGAATAAAATGATGAATGTGATGAGTGCAGTTAAAATTGATGTGAAAAATTTTGTTGCTATATATCGTGTTATTTTTGACTCAACTTCATCATCAATAATTTGCCGTGCTGTTTTTGATTTTTCCCCAATTGCAATAAATAATAAAAAAATTAATACAAGTACAATGTTGCTTATGATTGAAACAATGCTTCCAGAAAGATAACTTATCCAATCTAAAATTGGAAAACTTCGTAAAAATTGTTCAATAATTGTGAAATCTAATTTTAAATTTAAGCGGTTAATTAACTCTGAATTTGCTATATTATCCACAAGCAAAAATAGATTGTTATAATATAATTTACCGTTATTAATGATGCTTTTTATAGTAATCCCCAAAATTAAGATTAATCCTGTGAAAAAAGCTGACAATAAGCTAAATGTAACTAAAAGGGCAAGTAATTTTGGGAATCGACAACGATTTATAAGTAAGCGTATTATAGGTGCAATAATGAAGTATAAAAATATGGAAAATACAAAAGGGACAAGTATTGTTTTCATTGAATATAATGCAAAGGTAATTGCGATTGAACTTAAAGTTATTAAACTCGCCGGTATGATATTGTCTCTTAATGGGGTCATGACTTTATTTTAGCATTATCCATTAAAGTTGGGAAAGCGTTTATTGGCTCCCCCGGTAAGATTCGAACTTACGACCCAGCGGTTAACAGCCGCTTGCTCTGCCACTGAGCTACAGGGGAGTGACTGATTAATATTTTAGGATCTGGAATTAAATAAATCAAGTTTTTGAAATAGTTTGTTTAAAAAAAAGTAAATATGGGTAGAATAATGACTAGTAATAGATTTACTAGATAAATTATACTACTAACTAGGAGACAAAAAATGTTTAAAGATTTAAGAGTTTTGTATGGATTGGGATTTATACTGATGACCCTTTTTGGCATCTACTATTATCAGGATATTTTATTTGATCGAATTGAATCACCACCACCCGTTGAGATTGTAACGGTAGATCGAAAATTTAATGTTCAAGGTATGTTTTGTGATAGTTGCCGCGTCAAAATAGAAAAAAAAGTCAAAGCAATCCCAGGGGTTGTTTCTGTTGATGTAAATGTTGAGTCTGGGGAAATGGTGGTTTCATACGAAGAAAATCAAGAGAATATTCAACAGACATTATCAGCTGTTAAGGAGTTAGGTTACACCCCGGGGCTTAAAAGTAGTTCAGGGAAGCTTCAAGTATTGGATTTTAACGTAACATTTCAGTAATATTATGGATTCTTTATTAATTTCTTTAGCTTTAGTTCCTATTTTAGGCGTTTTAGGCCAATGGATCGCCTGGCGGTCACGGTTACCATCTATTATTATTTTATTATTTTTAGGATTTCTTGCAGGGCCTGTTTTATCAATCCTTAATCCAGATGAGGTTTTTGGTGATATTTTATATCCACTTGTATCGTTATTAGTTAGTGTTATTGTTTTTGAAGGGGGACTTAATTTGCGAATTAAGGATTTGAAAAATATTGGATCCTCTTTATTTCGGCTGGTATTAATTGCCCCTTTAATTACAATTGGTTTAATGTTTTACTTTACCCATACTATTTTAGGGATTTCTTTTGAGTTATCAATTATGTTTTCTGCTTTGATGGTTATTACTGGTCCAACGGTTATAATTCCTTTGTTACGTCATATTAAAGTTAGCCCTAAGATATCATCTTTAATTCGTTGGGAGGGTATATTGATTGCCCCGATTGGTACATTTCTTATCGTTTTAGTTTATCAGTCTGTTTTTATTTCTTCAGATCATGTTTTAAAAATAACACTGCTACTACTAATAAAAATAATGGCCGTTGCTACATTTATGGGGATCCTTTTTTCATTTCTTATTATTTTGTTTTTTAAAAGGAACTGGGTTCCTGATTTTTTACAAGAACTTATTACACTTATTATTGTGTTTGTTGCATTTATTGGTTCAAACTTTGTTCAGCAAGATTCTGGTATTCTAACGGTTGTATTGATGGGGATTATTTTGGCGAACCAGCAGCAGATATCATTGCAACATGTTAAAGTCTTTAAGGAAAATTTAAGAATTCTTTCGATTTCAACTTTATTTATTGTTTTATCGTCCCGTTTAATTTTTGATGATTTATTGGTTTTGTTTGATTTGCAACATTTAGTTTATTTGTTGAGTTTAATCTTTGTTGTTCGACCTGTTGCAACTTTTGTTTCGTTAGTTGGGACTTCCTTAAGGTTTAAAGAGAGATTGCTTATGGCCTGGATTGCCCCTCGTGGAATTGTTACTGCATCCATCGCCTCTTTATTTGCACTTCGGTTGGTTAATTTGGGTGTGCCCCAAGCTGAACTTCTTGTTCCATTAACATTTCTTGTATTAATTTTTACTGTTGTAGTATATGGTTTTTCATTAAATCCTTTTATAAAAATGATTAAGCTTGAAGACAATGATAAAATTGGAATGTTGGTTGTTGGTGCTAATAAAGTTTCTGTTGCAATTTCTCGATTGTTGAATACGATTGAAAATATTGATGTTACGGTTGTGGATCTTAATCGTAAGCGTGTTCAATATGCTCGTTTGGATGGGGTAAAGGCCATGCATACTTCAATTTTCTCACCACGTGTTGTTGAGGATATGCATTTAGGTGCGTATCGTTACATGGTTGCGTTAACTGAAAATGATGAGGTTAATTCCTTATCCTGCATTAAATACTCTGAGGTTATTGGTCCGACCAATGTTTTTCGATTTCCTCCCATTTCAATTAATGCCTCTCAAACTGAGGGGTTAAAAATGGTTGAATTAGGAAAAAGTATAGTGGAGTTTGATTATCATTACATTATGAGTGTTTTTCAAAATAATGATTCGTTTAAAATGATTACTATTGTTGATGATATGGATACTCAAATGTTTGCTAAGCAATATGGAAATGAACTCATTCCAGTGTTAGGTATTTCTTCCACAAATCAATTAATTCCATCTAAAGGGGTGGATTCTTTTAATAAGGATGAGCGTTGGATTGTTCTAGATAAAACTATAAATAAAGGCTAGACAAAATGGGGGGGGATTATTAATATATTAGATAATATATGTGGTCCCATCGTCTAGTGGTTAGGACATCAGGTTTTCATCCTGGCAACCGGGG
>JAYNJH010000084.1:0-2271 GCA_038109885.1 Candidatus Margulisiibacteriota bacterium
TCATCATGGCGATACCACCAACGTCTCTGGCACGAATCCCCTCCGTGGCTATGTACTGCCCTGAATTTTGGGTAAATGAGTCTCTAGGGTCAATACCACCACTGTTTGCGTCTACATACGCTTTCACCGATTGTTGTGTGGGTACCTTTGTTGGTGAATCCGATACCATTGTATCTTCATCAATCACAAACCCCATGCTTGCCGTAGTTGTATCACTGTTCATCACCGCCCCTGCTGCATCGACATTGGTTGCATCCGTTACGTCTGCACCTGTTTCAATACCATCAAGTTTGGTTTCGTCACTGGCGGTAAAATGCTTATTTGTAGCGGTTTCTGATATGTCATCAAGCGTTAATCCTCTGGTCTCTGCCTGATTTGAAGCATTACCAATAAAAACATTGCCATCGTTTAAATTCGGTACGTCATTGGTACGCCCAGCCCCACCCACTTTAATACTCCCTGCACTGGCATGACTCCTCATCACCTTTCCAATATTTTGTATAAGTGATGATTCCCCACTGGGCTTTGTTGCTGTTAATGTGCCAGTAGTTGATATATACAAAATATCACCTTGGCTAAACGATGACGTATCTAAGCCATTTAATGTGCCAAACGTGACCACGTTGACACTAGCGTTAATACTAACCGTCTCTGCTGCTAATCCAAAACAAGGCATTTTGTTTGCATCATCTGAATCGGCAATGGATACAACGGGTTGATTACCTGTAAGATCATCACCGCTGATATATACTGGGTCACCCTTGGTTAATGCTTCCCCTGCCTTAGCCTTAAATATCGTTGCGCCTCGCATATTGCCTATAAGCGTTGTGGCTGTAATTTCGCCTGTTATATCAATATCGCCTGTACCTGTAATATTATTTGAATTTAAATCTAAATTCCCGCCTAACTGAGGTGTAATATCTTCAATAATATTTTCCAAATATCTACCGTCTAAATCGACTGTAACTGTTGAAGAGTCGCTCAATGTTAGTGTTAATACCCCATCACTTGTATTAAAACTAGCACTTGTTACATAAGTGTTGTTACTTGATAATGGAATATTTACAATTATGTTCCCATCGGTTTTAGTAAGTGTCAAATCCCCTGTATTAGAATCATAACTTGCGCCTGTAATTTCTTGACCATCAATTGTTTCTTTTATTAATTTTTCACTGACGACATTGGTGTCGCTTAATGGATTACTCCATCCTGTGGTTGAATCAACATCCGGAACAACATTAATCCCAACAACTGGTACATAAGGGTTTTCATTAGTTCCCTCACCAACTGTTTTAAATCTTTTAAATCCTTCGTTTCCGTCTTGAATGTTATAACTTGGCATTGCTTTATATTTGGGGGTGGCACTTGGCCACCACCCTAAAACCTATTAAGAAGCTGCGACAGCTACTGCGTTACCTGACAATACAAAAGATGCTGAACCACCGCTTGTAGCAGTAGTTGCGATTCCAACGGAACCTGCGCCTTCGGCAGTTGAACCAGAAACACCACCGTCTAATTTTAGACCAGTTCCTGCGTTCAATACTTCGGCATAGTCACCGGCTGCGAATGTATCAGTAGTTAATACAGTTACAATTCCTCTGTAAGGTACCCATGCATAATAACCAGAAGTTACGGCAACCTGAGGAGCAACAACAGTTGCGCCACTTGCAGTAGTTGCGGGAGCTTTTGTTGATACTTCCGCCCCGGCAGTGTTGACCACTGATAACTGGTAAGGCTGATACTGAGTCAATGCACCGTGCGCTTTAACATACACATATTCTTTTTTAATTGCGTTAGTGTCTGAATTATCAACATATCGTGCGCCTAGCTTATATTTGCGTGTGCTAGAGGGATTTGTTAAGTCATCAGTGTCAATTGAATTTACGTAAGACATTTAGTTTTCTCCTTTCAAAAAATATTAGGCTTGTAAGTTTTTAAATACGCCGTTGTAACGTCGTGCTCTACAAACTAAGTTGTAAGCCATAAAATGCTGTGAAGTGATGATTGCTTGGTTAGGAATACGCCCATTGAAATCAACTGGAGCTTTCTTTCCCTCAAAACCATACTTATATTTCAAAGCAAATGTTGGGCTAGACAATACATATAAGAAATTATCGGCAGTTGAACCATCCTGTGACCCTGGCGAAAATTCATCAACATACCAATCAATGTTTCTAAACTTGCATCCTGCGAATCCAGCTTTTAAATCATCCTCACGTGCAAATCGTTGCTGAGTTTGCTGACTAGATAAAAATTTGTCTTGTACGAATG
>JAYNJH010000084.1:2281-5059 GCA_038109885.1 Candidatus Margulisiibacteriota bacterium
TGTGCTTGTATCAATTTCAGTCAACCAAGTTGTCGAATCGGCTAAATCAGTATTGGTAATTCCACCATACGCAGTACCGGAAGCGGCAGTTACGTCACCAAGTCCGTTAATTGCTTTTCCGTTAGAGTCTGACCCGTTGCCATGTAATGCTTGAGCATAGGTACGCTTAGCAGTTCCAGAAGCCATTTTTACCTTTTCAACTAAAAGAGATTTGATTGCGTTAGCTGTGTCCCCTGTTCTAGTAATGTCATCAAGAGTAATAGACACATTGTAGTTTTGATATTTGAAATCAAATTCTGCAAAACTGATTTGCTGTGATGCTGATAAATCCAATACGTCAAACTTACCGTCGATGAATCCATCGGCTTGGTTTTCTGCAATTTGTACAGGTTGTTGGATTTTTGAACCACCTGATACATATTCCAAATTTGGTTTTTTAGACATCATGCTACCAAAGGCAGAGGATGTCAAAAATTGATCGGGCATAATCTTATCGAAAGCATTATGTGCGACCGCTTGTACTTCGTCTAGCTGTGCTGCTGTTAAAGCCATTTTTTATTCTCCTTTTTTAATCCGGTAGAATAGCGTCAAGCTGTGCCTTAAAATCATCGATATTTCGTGGAGGATTTGCCCCTACTGGAACTTTATTGCTACCAGTAACAACGCTCGGCGTTGCTTGTGCTTTGCTTAGTGCTTGTTCGGCTGCTTGTGTTCCGTGCTTTGCCATCACTTGCTCAAATGCTTGGGCCTTAAATGCATCAAACCATAAATGCTTAGGGATTTGTGCTTCATTCATAAAGTTAGTAAACTGTTCTTTGTCATAGTTAATGACATACTGATCAGCTAACTTATCAATTTTACTAAAAGCCTCATTTTGCTGTTGAGTTTCGTAATGTGACAACGCTTGTTTTTCGATGCTTTCTTTCCAGGATAATAAATCATTTAACCTATCATCTTGAATATTAGCTTGTGGCTGTGCTTGTGCTTGTTCACCGTTACTATATTTGTTTATAACGCCTAAAAGCTCACTTCCCATTTGCTCATGATTGAACAATTCTTCAATTTGCGAATAGTCGTCTTTGTATCTTTGGAGTTCCTCAACTTGAGATTTGTAATCATTAATCTGTTTGTCGAAGTCACCTTGTCTTTTTTCATGATAACGCAATGATTCATACATTTTGTTTGGGTCTTTGCCCCAGTGCGATTCAAAACGCTTATCCCCTTCCCATGAATTATTTATAGACTCGCTTTCAACTTGTCCATTGTCGCTGCTCGAAGTGTCAACACTATCGCCTTGCCCAAAAGTAACTTGGGTGGCTTCTGGTTGGACTTGCTCCGTTGCAACATCAGCTTGGATGTCTTCTGCCATTGGTTTCCTCCTAGAATATTTTTAAGATAGTATCCTATCGAGTTCATAAAACGGGTCTGTCTTCAATGCACTGTCCGGGTCGTTTTCTGGTAATTGCTTACCCGTTATCCGAACAATACAAGAATCAAGAGCCATGATTGCCTCTTTGGTACCACCTTTAGCTATAGCGTCTTTGGCTTCCTCTAACTTTGAAACCAATGACATGGGCGTATATCCGCCGAAATCTTCAAGAGTATATTGTAACTTGGAATCCTTTTCAGTCTTTTCGTTTTTTTCTTCTTTATACTCTTTTTTATCTTCTTTATAATCGTCCTTATCAGGCTTTGAACCACCAAAAACAATCATAATTCCATCTTTTTTATCTTTATGCATGTGTAGGCCCTTCAAGAATTGCAATTAATTCATCTTTTTTTAAACCGTTGTAATCACGATCAGGAAACGCCGTTTTAACTAATTCAATCAATTCATCTTTTTTAAGTTTATTTAAATCAAGATTAGAACTATCAGTAATAGTATCAACCTCAATTTTATATTCTTCAAAAAGCTCAGAAACCAAACTTTCTGGTAAAATAATTGTTGCTTGGTCAAATTTGATTTTATAGTGGGTTTCTTGATATCCCATTTGACCCGCTGGCAATATGCCGTCACAATAAAAATCTAAATCAATATCTTTTTTTAACTGTAATGCTTGTCCGTATCTTAATTCCATACCAAAATCATATATTCCGAATTTATAAAATGCATTTACTTTTTTTTAACAAAATGTTTAAAAATATTAATAAAATGTTTAAAAAAAGATAATGAACATATAAAATTCTAATTGTATTATATGCCTATGGATAATCCCTTTATTAAATACCTGAATAATTTATTGTCTCAGGCAAAAGCGGGGCATAACACCAAACAATTAAAAAAATATAAGCGTTATTATGATGGGTCGTTTGAACCTATTACTGGCGTTGATCGTGATGGTAATACCACTTTAGGTAGTGCTGGGCAAGGGAACGCATACTATAACGTTATAAAGCCAATTGTTGAGACTAAGGCTACAACCGCTTTAGATGCAATGATTACAACAAACGTTAAACCTGCTAATCTGTCACATCAAACTTTTGATAACTTAAAGCAATTAGAATCAATCGCTGATATTTTGAATGATTGTTGGGAAAATATTAAAAGAAGTTCGGAATTACCGAACATCTCACAAAAGGTTATGCGTGATGGGTCAATCTATGGCGTAGGGATTGCCAAGGTTATATGGAATCAATCAATTAATAATGGGCTAGGTGATATAAGAATAGAGCGTGTAAATCCCATAGACTTTTACCCTGAGCCAACAGCAACAAGCATTGAAAACTGTAATTATATATTTGTCAAACGTGTAATAAGTCGATTTGATTTAATCAACC
>JAYNJH010000084.1:5069-7829 GCA_038109885.1 Candidatus Margulisiibacteriota bacterium
AAAATAAACCTGACATTTTAAAAAAGATTGATGAATTAAGCTCACCATCGGCAACGATTGACATGGGGGAACCTACCAATAAGGTTGTGGCAGGTAAGGTCACAGCTAACGGGGTCACTACCGGCAGTGAAATGTATCTAAACAAAGGCAGTTTAAAGCCGAGTGGAACTGAACATAATATTGAACTTTGGGAATGTTACCTAAAAGATGATACAGTGCTCGTTCCTTTGGATGATGAATCAGAACAAGACAAAGAAATGAAAACGGAAGAACGATTTAAATACCCTAACGGACGTTTAATCATTTTTAGTGGTGAGGAAATATTGGAAGATCGGCCAATCGATTATCCTTTCGGCTTTCCTTTTTCAACTTACTCCCCAACACAAGCTGATTCTCTAATGGGTCAAGGTGATGTTGAGGATTTAATGCAGATACAAGCACGTCTGACCAGCGCATACGCTAAACTTCAAGAGTTAATTGTCAAATACAAATCAATGTTAATCGTTCCTGAAAACTACCGCAGACATTTTCAAGGTAATTTCGATATTATTGGAAGCCAACCGGGTGACCCAATGACACAACCAATGTTAGTCACAAACAAACTAACGCAAGATATCCAAATTATTAGACAGCACATACAAGATTTAAAACAGGATGCTTATAAAATAGCACGTATCAATGAGATTATGCTTTCAGGTGAACGCCCAACCGGTGTTAATAGTGGTCAAATGGTACGTGATTTGATTGAATCGCCAATGTCATCCATTCGAGAAATGCAACGGAATTTTAAAAACTTCTTAACTGATATTAGCAATAAAGCTGTTGTATTAATTCAGTTATATTACAACCAACCCCGAATCATCCGTATGGCTAGTGGCACACAATTTGCTTCAATGGAGCCTAACGAGATGGGTGAAATGCAGATCAATATTTATGATCGTGACATGCAAACAGACGAATTGATGGCCATTGATACCATTAAATCAGATTTAACACTTGGTGAATATGAAGTAGAAATAACGGCCGGTAGTTCATTGCCACAATCACAATCGGCAATCGCTTCCACCACCATGCAATTAGCTCAACAAGGCATATTCGGTGATGTAAATAATCCCGACGTTAAAGAATTAATACTAAAAACTTTGGACTATCCAAATTACAGAGCAATCATTAATAAAATAAAAGAAGAACAAGACGAACAGGCGCAAGTACCAATACCTGAGCCAGATTTTAACGCATACATCAAAAATGTAAATATGAGCTTAAAAGACATTATTGAATTAATTGGTGTATTACCTGTTGAACAACAAGTATCGGCAATCAGCACCATAACGGATAGTTTAGGGCTAACAATGCCCCCACCACCAATGCCTGAAATGCCACAAGTGCCAAACTTTATAAATAGTATCGGATAATGTTAAGTGCGAAAGAAAAGTATAAACGCTATGACAAGCGTACAAATAAAAAAATGGCTGACTATAATCGCTCCGGTGGTAGTGTTTCTAGCCCTGTTCGGGATGTGTCTAAAGCTAGTCCGTCACGCAAACTGACACGTGGTAAATTCTTATTACGTAAAGCAACACAAATTCTTAAACAAAGCCAACCATTGAAAGATAAGCAAGGGCGGCCAACACCGGCAGCAATGCAATTTAAACGATGGGATGCTCCTATACCAAGCAATTACGATTCAGTTAGACGCTTAAAACAAATCGGGCAAAACATCGTAAAAAGGTATAAAAAGAAATAATAATTCTATTAGTTAATTGGTGTTCGAGATTGTTCTTTCCCGTCTCGAAATACAGCTTCATATTGAAGGCCATTTTTATCAATTAAATGTGCTTTTCCTTCAATCTTCCCATTAATCCATACCCCTTTAACTGCGCCCCCAGTTTTCCATTGAAAAACGCCCTTCCCATGTGGGTTATCCTCTCGCCATCGGCCAATGTAAGAATTGCCATTATTATATATGCAACTCCCATTTCCCTGTTTTTTATTATTGACCCATTGCCCATTATACACGTACTTCGTTCCCATTTTTTCGGTTTCGATGCCATACCCATGTCTTTTATTGTTAACCCATTCGCCACAATAGCCGCTACCATCGGGATGGCATAATACCCCATGCCCATCCGCTTTGCCATTTAAGGTGCTTCCCACGTATACGCTATCTCTGCGTGGTTGTCTATTTAAGTTTAGTGGTGGGATTCTATTCATATTTTCCGCCTTTTTATTTTTTTAAGGTATGGCCTAACAGTTTAAAACATGATCACAAAAAAAACAAAGGTCGGCAGGCCAATATGTAAGATGAGATTACTGTATTAGTATACTAGCTATTAACATATAGTATCAATTCTTTTTTTACTTTTAATAAATTAGTGATTGCATTATAGACTTCAATATCATTTTCTTTTTTAGATATTCCAATGCATCCCCTAGTTCCTTCTTTATTGCCGTCAGGGTGTATTAATAAGCCTGTCCGATCCGTTTCAAATTGTGGCGTTAATTTAGCTACCCATGGAAATTCTCTACCTGTATATGCTTCTGTTTTCCCTTTGATTGCCTTTAGTGTGTAGCATTTATCAATTATGTACATACCCTTTGGTAATGGCCCTTTACCATAGCCACCACTCATACACTGCCATACACTCGCCCCTATACATAAGTTTCCTAGCTTTTTGTCATTACACGTATCAAT
Organism: Candidatus Margulisiibacteriota bacterium; assembly: GCA_038109885.1. Taxonomy (GTDB): domain Bacteria; phylum Margulisbacteria; class Marinamargulisbacteria; order UBA817; family UBA817; genus UBA817. Next base: position 7,765 of record JAYNJH010000084.1, read on the forward strand.
AACATCAAAAATAAGATCGTATTCTAAAGGGGTCGAATTCGACTGGTTTAGATTATTGGCTTCCT
>JAYNJH010000085.1:0-7753 GCA_038109885.1 Candidatus Margulisiibacteriota bacterium
CTATTGGCATACAAAGAAAATCCTAATAATAATGCTATGGAGGATTTAAAAAAGTTTTTGATTGAAGAAAAACAACTGGCCTCAGAGGAATTAACAAAAATGGCCCCAGAGGAATTAATTCTAAAATATAATCAGGAAAAAACAATACTTTTAAAAGACATAGATACATATATAACAAAAAACGTATTAGGAATTACGGTTGACTATAAACAACAAAAAAATTGACTATTATATGGATATTAAAAAGTGACAACTAAATCGCATATTGAAAACTAGGAATCATTCGTATTTAAAATATATCGAGATATGAATCCCCCCCAATAAATAATATAAGTCCTATGAATTTGTGTGACTGTAAAAGTACGACATATCTTTATGTCCAGATTTTACCACGTTTTTAGATGTGCACCCCATGTTTAAATCAATGCCCGAAAACCCTATATCTTCACGCACCTTTGTAGCCGTTAAAAAATCGTCTCCACATTTTAACAAAATTTGGGCTATCACGGGTTGTTCACTTGGGTGGAATTGGAGGATAAATCGTTTTATATCGATTAATCATGCCAGGTGGTAAATGCTTCAACCGGTAAGCGGTTGGGTATAAATGTATTGACTATGGCTGATTCATCGGGGTACCCCACAGCCATGCCACAAACAATGATGCGAGCGTTTAGTTTTAATATTTGTCTGATGGTTTTACTGTAAGCACTTATACTGAATTGGGGACAGGCACCTAAGCCTTCAGCCGTTATGCCTAACATCACATTTTGCATGAATGCTCCCATATCTAAAAAGTTGCCGCGCTCGGCCCCTTTTGGTAAATGAAAAATTAAACCTACCGGTGCATTAAAAAATGTATAATTTTCTCGAAAATGGGCTTTTCTTGCTGCACTATCTTCGCGTGAAATGCCTTTTGTTTGGTAAATCCCATAGCCACATTCCCGTGCTCTTTGTTTAAATTCCGGTGGCATGGGATCGATCATGTAGGTGTAATCTTCGCCATCAAATTCGTCGGCATCAAACTTTTTACACATGGCCTTTACCAGCTGATCTTTGGTGGTGCCCGTTACAACGGCAACTTGCCAGGGTTGAGTGTTTTTTGATGATGCGGCATGGCTGGCGGATATAAAAATGTCTGCTAATAATGATGGGGCAACTGGTTGATCAAGAAATGCTCGCTTGCAATGTCGAGATTCAATGATTTTTTTACTCATTTTTTACAATGGGCTGATTTATTTGGGTCAGCACTTGAAATGCTTCATTTAATAATACATCTTTATTGAATCCATCGACCCACTTTTGATAGTCCTTTGCTTCACTTTCATCATGATCTTTGGGGTTTGGTTCAATCGAGGTATAACTTTCAAATTGCTTTTTTACCGTAATATCTTCCAATGTTTTATTCTTAGCCTTAACTTTTTCCATATTCTCCCATAAATCTGAAATTCGAATGGACCGATTGGAATTATTGCGCTGATTTTTCATGAACTGATTATAGTCAATTAAGGTTTTGGATGCAGGGCTTTGATTTAATCGCTTATAGGACTCTTCAATGACAAATGACCGCTGCTTTTGATCTTGCCACTTCTGAAATATTGAAGATGATGTGGTTGATCCTTCAAATGCATAGGTTAACTCTTTTTCTCCGACATCTAAATAATCGTAAGGGCTAGGATATATAATATCGGGAATCACGCCCGTAAATTGAGTAGAGGTGCCAGTAATTCGAAAATATTCTTGGATGGTGATTTTTAAAAATCCTAAGGGGTCAGTTGATTTAAATAGTAAACTGTCTAAATTAACTACCTTTTGAACCGTGCCTTTTCCAAAGGTGTGACTATTTCCTAAAATAATTGCCCGTTTGTAATCTTGTAAAGCTGCCGATACAATTTCAGAGGCAGACGCTGAAAAGGTATTGACCAAAATAACCACGGGTTGTGAATAAATGGTTTGTTTGTCACGATCTGTATATGTCTCTTTTTGATTATAACTATTAGACACTTGAACTACTGGGCCTTCGGGAATAAAAAATCCTGAAATTTCAACGGCATCTTGCAATGATCCTCCACCATTATTGCGTAAATCTAAAATCATTCCTGCTGTATTTTGTTTATTAAATTCCAATAATGCTTTTTTAATGTCACCAGCAGCATTTCGATTATTGTTATTTTCAAAATCACGGTAAAACGATGGTAAATTAATGTAACCAAATGATGCTTGATTTACTTTAAATATTCCTGATTTTGCATAAGCTGATTTAATGACCACTATGTCACGTTGAATTGAAATGGTTTTGATCATTCCATCCGGTTTTTTTACAATTAAATTAACCGTGCTTCCTTTGGGTCCTCGAATTAATTTAACCGCTTCCCTGACCGGTGTTTCAGAAATGCTTACCGCTTCATCAATATTATTGTTTTGTGCAACTTTTAAAATAATATCTTCCGCTTTTAAACTTCCTTCACGCCATGATGCACTGCCTGGTATGATTCGGACCACTTTAATTTGTCCGTCATCTTCCCTTAATATTGCCCCAATGCCCTCTAGCTGTCCGGACATATTAATGTCAAAGTCTTCCTTTTCTGCAGGCGGTAAATAAGTGGTATGTGGCCCAAAGGCTCGCGTAATTGAATCCAAATAAGCGGTAAAGTAATCGTTGTCACTTTTGTTCATTAGTCGTTTAAATTGACGCGCTAATTCTTTTTTTGTTTTTTTTATGGCATTTTTTACTAACGGCTCTTCAATGATTAAGGTGTTTTTGGATGGGTACTTTTCTTTATATAAAGTAATATAATTTTGTGCCACTTGATACTGAGTATTGGCTTTCCAACGTTGCGTAAGCTCATTGTTGGTTGTTGCATATTCTTTTTTTTCAGCATCTAATTCCATCCTGATTGGATCGTCAAGGTTCATGGGGTACTCTAATAGTGTATTTTGAATGGCATGGCTAAATTCAATTTGCTGTTTAATTCGAAGTAGCGCTAAATTGTAAAAATTGAACGTGTTGTTGCGAATGTCATTATCAATTTTATACTCATATGCATTTAATTCTGCCATTTGTTCTTGAGTAAAAAAGTTTTTGTTTGGGTCTAATTGATTTAGAAAAAGCTCAAAAACACGTTTTGAATAGTTGTCATCAATGGATTGATCCACATAATGATAGCGGGTAAGTGTGCCACTAAGTACCTGGTTAATGCGTTTTTGCCAGGATTCCGTAAGTACTTCTTCAGCAAAAATACTAAACGATAAGAATAAGACGAAATAGAGCTTTTTCACTATGATTTTTTTAGCGAGTTTAGATACGTTTCTTTGACTTTTTCAGCTACAATATAAGGCACTTTTTTATCAAGAACCGGTGGGAGAATGTTATCAACATCAAGGTTGTGACCCACAGAATTGGCAATGGCTTCAGTGGCGGCTAACTTCATGTCGTGAGTAAATTGTTTCGCTTTGGCATCGATGGCACCTCTAAAAATACCTGGAAATGCCAATACATTATTCACTTGGTTTGGGAAATCACTTCGGCCAGTGCCAACAATAAATGCCCCGGCAGATTTAGCAATGTCTGGCATGATTTCTGGAATGGGATTGGCCATAGCAAAAATAATGGGATCTTTAGCCATGCTTTCAACCATGGATTTTGTTACTGCATCAGCGACACTCACGCCAATGAATACATCTGCATCTACTAATGCGTCAGCTAGGGATCCTTGCACATTGTTACGATTGGTTTTACGAGCCAAACGTAATTTGCTGGGGTTTTCTGATAAATCTGAGCGAGATTCATAAATGGCGCCCTTGGAATCGCAAATGATAATTTCTTTAACAGATTTGGTTTCTTCCCCAAGATAGTTCATTTTAAGTAACATGTCAGCAATGGCAGATCCTGCCGCACCAGCCCCATTAATAACCACTTTTAGATCACGAATGTCTTTATTAGCAAGCTTGGTTGCATTTAATAATGCGGCCAATGTTACAATGGCGGTTCCATGTTGATCGTCGTGAAATACGGGTATGCCGATATCTTGTAACATGGTTTCAATTTCAAAACATTTGGGTGCTGCAATATCTTCTAAATTGATGCCACCAAAAATGGATGTTAAGTTTTTTACAATATTTACAATTTCAGATGTGTTTTGAGATTCGATACAAATTGGAAATGCATCAATTCCAGCGTATTCTTTAAATAATAATGCTTTGCCTTCCATTACTGGAATGGACCCACTGGCGCCAATGTTGCCAAGGCCTAATACCGCTGAGCCATCGGTTACGATAGCAACGGTATTCTTCTTAATGGTTAAGTCGTAAGCTAAACTGGGATCTTTTGCAATGGCCTCACAAACACCTGCTACCCCTGGGGTATATGCTAATGAAAGGTCATGTTTTGATTCAATTTTAAACTTTGGGTTAATGTCTAATTTTCCACCGTGTTTTCGATGAAATTCGATTGATTCTTCAAATATACTCATAATAATTCCTTCTTTTCTTACCTAATCTTATCAAATTCAATCGTTTTTAAAAACAGTTGATACGTTTTTATTGTGATATACTGCTATTCTATGAAGGTAATTTTATTTTTAATTGTATTAGTTATTCATGGTTTTTCGATCACCCAGTCGGTTTTGGTTACTCGGGTGGTGGATGGTGATAACAATCATTTTAAAGATTATAAGGGAAAAAAAAAAAAGGTACGACTTTGGGGAATTGATGCCCCAGAATTGACTCAGCGGGATGGGGCTAAATCCGGCCGGTTTTTATCGATATTGATTAGCGGAAGTTATGTTACGCTTAATGTCATTGAAACGGATCGGTACGGGCGTTGGGTGGCACAGGTATTTGACGAACAAAATCGATATTTAAATGAAGAAATGGTTCGTTTGGGATTGGCCTGGGTATATGATTCATATGTTGGCGATCAAGTTCCTGAATGGTTTGAGTATCAGCGTCAGGCTCAAGCCAAGCAAATTGGGTTGTGGCGAATTAAATCACCCGTGCCACCATGGGAATACCGCCGCAAGACATATTCGAAATAAATTTAGTTACCTTGGTTCAACTATGGCGGCTGATATCTAAAATGTCTTCAAATTTTAATAATTGATGTTTCATTTGAAAAAATGCTTCGGTTTGTGCAATTTCACAGGTAAGAAATATTTTTGCTTGGCCATTTTTATACAGCTTTGTGGATGCTTTTGAAATATTAATCTTAAATTTGCTTAATTCTTCAAGAATATCTTTTAATAAATTGGGTCGATCAATTGCATGTAAGGTAATGTCCGTTGAATAGACGTTTTGAGATTGATTGATCCAGGATGCGGGGGTAATTCTGTGGCTTTGACTATTTTTAAGAATAACTTTACAGTTTCGCTGATGAATAGCAACGCCATATCCCCGTGTTATGTACCCTATTATTTGATCACCAGGCAGTGGTTGGCAACATTTAGCAATGTGCGTTTCGATATCAACTTCACCATCGACAGAGACCAGTGGGCGATTTATTTTTTTTGATTTTTTTGGATTTAATATTTCGGTTTCAATGATATCATCTTTACACGCCTTGGAAATAAAGTTTTCGCTGATTTCTTTGTTGCTAATGGCCATTAAAATATCATTATGTGTTTTATAATTGCTTTTCTTTAATAGCCGATCTAAAAATTGAGAAAAGGGGTCCTTTTTTGACTTTATAAACCCAAATTTTATTAGGGTTTTTTTCAATTTGGTTTCGCCTAAATTAATGCGTAGTTCAGTATCTTGTCGCTTGAAGTAAGATTTAATTTTAGATTTAGCAAATCGTGTCGTAACAATATCAAGCCAACCAAGATTGGGTTGGGGCTCTTTGCGGGTTTGAATTTGGATTTGGTCACCATTGGTTAATATATAATTGATCGGAACAATACGACCGTTGACGATGCCTGCTTTGTATTTTAAGCCGATATCGGTATGAATCTTAAATGCGATATCAAGTATTGTGGCACCTTTAGGAAGAATAATAACATCCCCTTTGGGAGTAAATACAAAAACATCGTCGTCATATAAATTGATTTTTAAATTTTCAATGAAGTGGTTTGGGGATTGTTTTTCTTCTTCTAAAATTTGTTGCAGCCATGAAAAATCGACTTCTTTTTTATTTGATTGAGTTTTTTCTTTGTACATCCAGTGGGACGCAATCCCATTTTCAGCAATGACGTGCATGTCTTCAGTTCTAATTTGTATTTCAATACGATGCCCGTTGGGCCCAATCACAGTGGTGTGTAGGGATTGATATAAGTTGGATTTTGGGACGGCAATGTAATCTTTGAGTCGGCCTTCCACCGGTTTGTATTTGGAATGGATGACCCCTAAAATTTGATAACAGTTTAATATTGAATCGGTGACAATTCGGATCCCATACAAGTCAAATAATTGACTGAACTCAATTTTTTCATCATATAGTTTTTTATAAATGGAATAAAAGTGTTTGGGGCGACCGGATATGCTAACATTAATTTTAGCCTCTTTTAACAGCTCTCGAACATTAATGCACATGGATTCAATAATGGCTTCTCGTTGGTCTCTTTTTTCCGTGATTAATGATTTGATATGTGAGAAATCTTCGCGATGAAGTGTGGCGAAAGCCAAATCTTCCAACTCCCATTTAATATTGGCCATTCCCAATCGATGGGCGAGAGGGGCATAAATTTCAATGGTTTCTCTGGCAATTCGACGTTGTTTTTCAGTACTCAAAAAATGCAATGTTCGCATATTATGTAATCGGTCGGCCAGTTTGATAATGATTACCCGAATATCTTTGGCCATGGCCATAAATAATTTACGGTAATTTTCAGCCTGTTGATCAATGTTTGATGGATAATTAATTCGTTGTAATTTAGTGACGCCTTTAACCAAAGCTAAAATGGTTTCACCAAAGTTGGTCTTTATTTCGGCTTCTGAACAATCGGTATCTTCTAAAATATCGTGCAATAGACTGGCTTGGATGGTGGTGCGTTGCTGATTTAACTTGGCTAATATAATGGCAACATTTTCGAGATGTGTAATATATGGCTCGCCAGACTTTCGACGTTGTGATTCATGAAATTGACGGGCGAAGGTATGGGTTGTTTCAATCAGCGTTTGATCTGCTTCGCTCATATAACTGCATTGTTTAAGTAATAAATTAATTCCCATATGGTTTTATATCGATTATTTCTAGCTGAGGTGTAATGGATCCGCGAAATTCATTCTTCGAAATATGAAATGCAATCCATACTCTTTGACAGTTAATGTTGGCCATTTTATCGCTTAAGTTAAACCCAATACCATCCATAATGCAGTTATTTTCTTCAAATCTAAATTTAACGTGGGCTTTTGTCTGACCAACATTCCTTGCCTCAATTATATTGGCATGGGTATAAAATAATGGTTGTGGGTTGCCTTCACCAAATGGCTCTAGAATGCTAATTTCATGGATTTTATTTAGGTTTATTTGATGCAAAGGTAAGGCCATGTCAATTTTTAGCCTGGGAATCGTATCTTCTTCATTGATTTCGTTACAACTTTCAATAAACCTCTTTTTGAACGCTACAATATTTGTGGGCTTTAAGCTAAATCCAGCCGCTTGGCTATGCCCACCAAAGTGGTCTAACATATCGGCACAATTGGATAAAATTTTAAAAATATTTATTCCCGGAACACTGCGTGCTGATCCCCGAGCGATGGCATCTTCAAAGCCAATGACAACGGCAGGTTTATTGAATTTATTAACTAGTTTTGAGGCATT
>JAYNJH010000086.1:0-7628 GCA_038109885.1 Candidatus Margulisiibacteriota bacterium
AGTTTTGGTGAAAATGTTGTGGTGGATACCAATCCATTTGTTGGTTTGGAAAAGAAGTCGAGTGTTATTGATTTTGGTGCCAAACTAGTTGAGGAACAGCGTATTAAAAAAGCCACCCGAGGGAACTTGGGCATTGGTGGGGTGTTAAGTGGCGCCGGATCTGGGATTAGTTTGAAGTTTTACCCATTTGGACGATTCGGGTTTCAAACCATTGGTTGGGCGAGCAAAGATGGCGATGAAAGTAATTACAACATACGCTACCGTGGATATTATGAAATTGAAGATACCTTAGTGAGCATTGATAACCTTGCCATCATTTATATTGGTCTAGGTGGCGGTCAAATATCGGATAAAAACGGTGACCTTGTTACAGGTAATTTAGCCAGTTTGAAAACAGAAGTAAACAATCAAATTGAAGTATTCGTAGGCATGGAGTTTTCATCCGGTAGCAATTTCTTTTGGAATATAGAATTCGGACTGGTAAGTTCCAGTATTGAAAAAGAAAGCTACGGTGGCGTTAAAACCACTACTGACGGCCTTGAAACATTAATTTCAGCAGGCGGTCACTTCTTTTTCAATTAGTGCCTGCTTAACTTGCTGCAGTGCATGGTACCGGTGCGATAAGGCATGTTTATCTTCCGGCGCCATTTCGGCAAACGTAATATCATGATCTTCTGGAATAAAGATAGGGTCATAGCCAAACCCACCAGCGCCAGTCATTTCATGGGCCAATGAACCACGAATAATGCCAGAAAATGTTTCAATGGTCTGGTCAGGAAATCGCAATGCCATGACGGCTTGGTATTGGGCATCTCGGTTGCCAGCACCATAACATTCTTTTAATAACTTTTCACACATGTCTTGGCGTGTTGCGTTGGGACCAGCGTAACGGGCCGAATATATTCCTGGCGCACCATTCAGATGGGCAACTTCAATCCCAGAATCTTCAGCCAGGTAAATATAGTTTGGGTGTGGGGGAAGTGCGTTAACTTTTATAATGGCATTTTCTTCAAAAGTTTGGCCATCTTCAATCACATCAATGCGCATTCGCATTACATCACGATACGAGACAATAGGTAAGTCGGGTAAATCAAACATCGTTTTAATTTCCTCGACTTTATGAGCATTATTAGTAAACAACACCAGGGTTTTATTATTAAGCATGATCACCGCCGTTTATTAATTTATCGATAAAGAAGAAAGAACCAAAAAATAAGGTATTTTGATTAATCCCTTGATCCGGGCGCCAAAGTGAGATTTTTCGTGATAGTTCAGCGGGTAAATCACTCATTTTGACACAAATGTTAGGATCAAACTCACATAGTTTGACAGTAACATTTTGATGAATTAGTTTTGAAATAATTGAAATGTAATCTTTTGTGGTTTGCATGCCTACTATCCACTCCTCAATGCCAGGCTGTAACTGTAGAATTGCATCAAGTGCGGCAACATTATGACCAACATCAATTTGGCAAGGGATTCCTTGATACACCAATGGCGTTAAACGGCCAAACGGTGGTTTAACAGACGTCATCACCGATGAAATAATTTTTTCAGAAAATGGGAAAAGGTAGCTTAGGACATTACTTGCAAGTGCTTTGTTACGGCTATGAAAATCTGTATTTGGTGAAGACCAGTGTAGTGTGGCCTGTTGTGATTTGGCTTTTTGCTTTATAACTTCAACCACTTCAGTGGGTTGATCAATGTGTGTAAATATGGGTGAGTTTGGTTTGATAATACCGGCTTTTTCGGTTGCGATATGTGAAAGGGTTGGCCCTAAAATATCCATGTGGTCCAAGTGAATATCTGTAATCACGGCAATGGATTCTAGCACAACATTGGTGGCATCCAATCGTCCGCCAAGACCAGTTTCAAGGACAATGAAGTCAGGTTGGATATCATTAGCCAGAAGGAAGGCCATGATTGTCAGGCATTCATATTCACTAAGTTGATGACGGTTATCTGCGCAATTTACTTGGTCAAATAAAGTCATGAAATGCTCATTTGAGATGGGCGTATTATTAATTTTTAGTCGTTCTGTGTAAGTTAAAATATGGGGTGATGTATAAGTAATCACCGTGGCATCAAGTGCCATAAGGCCTTGCGTAATATAATGGGCAACCGATCCTTTCCCATTGGTTCCTGCAATGTGAATGACCGGCGGTAAGTTAAGGTGAGGATGAGATAACTCAGTCAGTGCATTTGTCAGTCGATCAAGTGAATAGTTGATTCCACGACGAGCCACTTTTTCATTAAGTTGACGAATTGTTTCTTCAAAGGTAAAACTAAGCGAATTTTGCAATTTGAGTCTCAATAGAATGAATTTCAGACGTTATATTATCGGCTTCTTTTTTAACTTTTTCAACAACAGCGGGGGGGGCCTTTTGAATAAATTGTTCATTGGTCAATTTTTTATTTAGGTTATGGTGCTGTTGTTGCAATTGAGAGAGTTGTTTTTCAAGTCGATTTTTTTCAGATGCAACATCAACGTTAGGTAAAATTAACTGGATTTCAATGGTAGATGCCACGGATTGAGTATGCGGCACATCAACTTCAGGTGCATGGCTTTGTACATTACAGTAGGTGACTTTGGTTAGTTTTTGAATCAGTGGGGTCATATTTAATAAAAGAGTTTGTGTGGTTGAATCTGGGTGAGACAGGGTTAAGGTTAATTCATTTTTTGTTGAAACATTGGCTGTTTTTATAAGGTGCCTAATTTCCCGAATCAGGTTAAATGTTGTTTCAAAGTCTTTAATTCGTTGATTATTTTCAATTGCAACGGCAACTGGCCACTGAGCATGTTGAATGGTGTCCATTAAATGATCTTCAGAAATGTTGGGATGCTTAGATAAATTTTTCCAAATTGCTTCCGTAACAAATGGCATAAACGGATGAAGTAAGATTAAGGTTTGAAAGCACACAAAAACAAGGACCGGTAGCGATTCAGCTTTATGTTGTTTTATACCTTCCACGTACCAATCACAACATTGATTCCAGGTAAATTCCCACAGCTCATCTGCGGCAGCGGCAAAATTATAATCATTCAGGTGATGAGTGACGGTTTCAATGGTTTGGTTCAATCGATCCAAAATCCAGCCATCGATTTCAGTCACCGGTGTTGGGCGAGTCATGGGGTCAATGGGGTTAGTGCCATCGTTAAGGCACATGTCAGCAAAGCGAGAAAAGTTCCAAATTTTATTGGTAAAGTTTCGACTGGCTTGAATTTTTTCCATTGATAACTTGATGTCTTGCCCACCTTTGGTGCAGAGTGCTGCCAATCCAAATCGAAGAGCATCGGCACCATGTTCGTCAATAATATCCAATGGGTTAATTACATTTCCAACAGATTTGCTCATTTTTTTGCCATGGATGTCACGAACCAAGCCATGAATATAAACGTGATTAAATGGGATATTATCCATATTAAAAAGACCCATGGTAATCATACGAGATACCCAAAATGTTAGGATATCATAGCCAGTAACTAGCAATGCTGTGGGGTAATAATTGGCAAGAAGATCGGTTTTGTTAGGCCATCCTAACGTTGAAAACGGCCATAGCGCAGACGAGAACCAAGTATCCAGTACATCAGGGTCTTGAACGTAGTCATCCCCGGGTGAACATTCAGCGACAATGTACTCGTCAGGGTTATCTTTTTTATACCAAACCGGAATTTGGTGTCCCCACCAAATTTGACGAGATATACACCAGTCGCGAATATTTTCCATCCATTCAAAGTATAATTTTTCCCACCGTTCGGGAACAAATGTAATTGATTTTGATTTTACGGCATCAATGGCAGGTTGCGTCAGTTTTTTCATATCGATAAACCATTGTTTGGATAAGTATGGCTCTATGACTTCGCCACTTCGTGTGTTGGTTCCAACATTGTGTACATGGTCCTCAGTTTTAACTAAAAATCCATCGGCTTGGAGGTCTTTAATTAATTGCTTTCGGCATTGATAGCGGTCCAAGCCCTGGTATTGCTTTGGGGCATTTTGGTTCATAATGGCAGATTCATCCATGACCAAGATTCGTGCTAGGTTATGACGGTTTCCGATGTCAAAATCATTGGGATCATGAGCTGGGGTAACTTTTACTGCCCCCGAACCAAAGGTTTGGTCAACATGCCGATCAGCAACAATGGGGATATCGCGTTCGGTGTAGGGAACTCGAACAGTTTGCCCAATCAAGTCACGGTAGCGATCATCGTCAGGATGCACAGCCACACCGGTATCTCCAAACATGGTTTCAGGTCGAGTGGTAGCTACACAAATAAATTGGTTTTTATCTGAAGTTAAGGGATACTTCATATGCCAAAGATGGCCCTTAAACTCTTTGTATTCAACTTCGATGTCACTAAGTGCTGTTTTATTTTTAGGGCACCAGTTGACAATGTATTCTCCTTGGTAAATTAATCCTTTTTTATAGAGTGCAATAAAGTGGTTTGTGACAGCTTGTTTGCAGCCGTCATCCATTGTAAAACGTTCGTAGTGCCAATCCACACTGGCCCCAAGGCGCCGAATTTGTTTGGTAATTCGGTTGCCATAGGTATGTTTCCATTCCCAAACATTGTCCAGAAAAGCATCACGGCCAATTTCAGACGCGGATGTTCCCCTGGCTTGTAGGGCTTTATCAACAACATTTTGGGTTGCAATTCCAGCATGATCAGTCCCTGGTACCCAGAGTACGCGAAAGCCATTTAACCGTTTAAAGCGGGCCATAATATCCTGAATAGTTACATTTAGGGCATGGCCCATATGCAATTCTCCGGTTACATTAGGGGGCGGAATAACCATAGAAAATGACGGGCCCGTTCCAACAGGAGAGAAGTCTCCGCCGTGTTCCCATTCATTATATAGTTGTGTTTCCCATTCCTTGGGTTGGTATACATTAGAAAAGCGTTGCTCTGACATGACATAATTGTGGTATAGATAAGGATTATTTTCAACTAGATTTCGCTGTAAATAGATACGTTAGAAGGTCTTTATGAATGCCATCTTTATAAAAATTTATTAATCGAACAAAAGGGCACGGTGGTTTTTTTGGATTATATTTTAAGGCATTGATTCGTGTTTCTTGAGTCTTGGCGGTTTCATCCAAGACCAAATATGGATTTAATTCTGACGGATCAATTTGAATGAGTCGAAGAATGGTATCTTGGTGGTAGCGAAAGTATTGTTCTTTTAAAGATTTAGGTTCAGATCTAAATACAGATTCCCAAAAATCATTAGCAAAACCGTCGGTGGGTGTGGCTTCAGTAATGTCTGGTCGAGTTTCAATATTAAAGTCGGCTGGAATGGCCAAATATTTTATATTCGAACCATTTTCAGAGATAACTTTTCGTTTTTTTAAAGCCTCTTCAAGTAAATCTTTGTGTGATGTTGATTCATTGCGCTTGGCAGATCCTTTTGCTTTTCGTCTGGTCGGGAGTGTCTTATCGTACAGTTGGGTGGCGAGTATTGGTAGTGCGTCATCGAAGGCTTTATTAAAGTCATGGTCATTGTCAAGCTGACGGTAATGGGTTAAAACGGTTATAATTTCGTAAAGTGTCAATTCTGAGTGGGGATCGATGGTTGAAATCTGGGCATCATAATCAACCCTTAGTAAGGCTCGCCAACTGGAAATCGCTGATAGTAATTGGGTGAGGACCGGGGCAATGGCACGCAGTATTTGATTTTGGTTCGTTTTGGCAGTTACTACTTGCATTTCATGGTTATCACATAGATGAAGGGCATATTTTTTAGTTGCTTCATCTTTTTTTTCTTCCATATCGGTTTGAGAAAATTTCTTCGCGCCTGAGGATTTTGATGGGGATCCAAATGGGCTGGAGGAGACACATGTTGAGGTATTGTCAAGAGTATTTTGTGCTCGTTTAAGTATTCCCTCGATGGCGGGGTCGTGTGAAGTGTTACCCAAAAGTAAATGACGAATTTCAGTGATACATTGTTGATTAAATTCAATCGTTTGGGACGTTTCAATAAAATCTTTGATATGTTTTGCAAAGGGGATCTTAGAATCGCTAGTCATAGTTTTAAATGTTTGTTTGGCTTGTTTCAGTAGATATTGTTGTTTAATAAGAAATTTTTCAGAAAAGAAATGGACGTGTTTGGATTTCCATTGGCGCTCTCCGAAAAGTTTAGCGGCAAGTACGATTTCATAGGGTAGATTTAATGATATTTTTTTTGTTTGATACAGTTTCTTTTTGGATATAACGTCTTTATATCTTTCAATGAGTACTTTAAATTTTCTAAATAAACTTTTAACATCAGATACAGGATTTTGGTCATGTGTAATGCTTGACGTAGATAATTTGCTCAGAAAAGTAATAAATTCATTCATTAAGGTTTCTTTATCGATTAAATTACTAAGTACAGTTGAAGGGGTGTCAAGATAGGCTTGTTTTAGGTTTTGGATGAATTGATCTAAAGACGATGTGGAGGAATGAAAGATTTGATTTAGTAGGGCACAGGTTTCAGGAACCCTTGATTCAGGCCAATTTAGGTCAATTTTTTGGGATGAAAGTGTTTGCAGTAAATCTAGTATATTTGAATTCGTTTTTGGGTGAATAGCGATTAAGTTCTTAATCATATTGTCAAATGTAAGATAAATTTTAGTGTCTTCAAATCGGTTTGCTAAAATGGTGGGGGTTGCCATTTCAAAGTAGGCTTCAAATTTATTTTCAAGCTCTAAATAAGCGATCCAACCATCGCAGATGGGCGCGATAAATTCAGAAACTTGAGGAAACAGGTTAAGGGTTTGATAACGTAAAAGTTGAATTATAGGAGCATTATCTTTGAAAAAGCTAATCCATTGTTGAGTTAGATCTTCGTAAAGGGTTAAAAATGAATCAATAGTATCTTCCGTTATTTCAGTGAGTAGTTTTGGGGTTGGTGATACTTGATTTCTAATTAATACGAAAACATCATTTTGAATAGAAAGTGCATTCACCGTAATGGCCGATTTAATTTTAGATTCAAGTAATACAAGGTGCGTTTGTGTTTCTTGTCCCATAAAATATTTTAAATGGAAAGCATCTATAATTTGAACCGCATCCAGAAGTGTTTTGCCTTTAAGTTCTGAATTGATCAATTGACTAAGGTGCCCATTCCAATAAGATACCAATTTTGCAAGTTGTTCCTCTGCCGTGGCTTTTATCGTGATAATTTGATTATAAAGTTCGGTATTACTAACTATTTTTTCTTTATTGCTAGAATAGGCAGTGAGTTTACAAATAATCTCTTGAATTGATTTGTGGTGTTTAATCACATCCTGAACTTGATTTGGGAATGTGGAATCAATAAGTTTGAGATAATTATTCAACTCAGCTTTAAACCGTTCAGTTTTGGCGTGATTTTCTTGAAGAAACTCATATAATACATTAATGTCTGTTTCCGATGTTCTTTGGTTTTGGATATCGGACTGTTTGTTAAGGTCTGGTGAAGAGAATTCGGGGCGAGCGGATTTGATGGGTGTTTTATTAAATCCCAGCGAATCCCCTTCAGGTTTTGTAGCAATTTTATAGTTTCGAAATATATTGGCGGTAATATATTGTATATTGCGAAGATCACGAATAATAAACAACTGAATTTGGTTCGGGGAAAACATAGTCATGTAATGTACGTGAG
>JAYNJH010000087.1:0-1216 GCA_038109885.1 Candidatus Margulisiibacteriota bacterium
ATACATGAGGGTCCGGAAACCCGTCATAATTTTCAGGTGAGATAAGTTTGTTTTTAGGAATGGATCTTGTTACGGCAATGGCTGGTTTTTTGTGATTTAATTTTTGGAAAATATCAATCATTTTTGCTTCTAAATGCAATCCGTTATATAAAATTAAATCGGCATCATTTAACTTTTTAATGTCTCCAGCGCTGGCTCGATATAAATGAGGATCGATACCTGGCCCCATCAGCCCAATTGCATTAATTTTATTGCCACCAATTTCTTCAACAATATTATGAATCATTCCAATTGTGCTCACAACATTGGGCATGCTGTTTTTGGATGTGTTGCATCCCATGAATAAACAAAAGATAGTGATACTAAGTATTTTTTTAAATTTGATTTTGTTTAACATTTTAGAATTTGATATTGATTCCTGAAATTAACCCCTGGTATGTGTCTGATTTTTGTCCAAATCCACCAGCATAAAAATCGGTGAAGTATTCCAGTTTGAATACTGTGTTTGTATTAATGTAATAACCGGCTGAAATTTGGATTCGATCAACGGCCTCATTGGTGTTTCTACTTGTTGCAAGTCCAGGATTAGGTGTGTCGCTGGAAATTGGGCTTCCTTGTGGTCGCCAAAAGGATCCTCTCAATCCAAATAAATAAGCAGCTTTATTATAATTTATTTCTGCTTCATAAGTATCGATATCATCATTTGTATTCGAATTATTATCATCAAAAGTTAATTTTGCGGTTTTCAATTTCAGTTTAAATGATTTATTCAATGTGTAGTTGGCTTCTACTAATTGAACAGTAAGATTGGTTTGTAAACTGTCTTGAGTGTCAGCCTGGTCATTGCTTTCAAAATAGGTTGTTGTTAATCGAAGTCCTTTAATAAATGAATGGAGAGACAATTGTGTTAACCGTTCAAATGTTGATTTTTCATTGTATGCGGTTTCACTTGTACCATTACTCACAGAAGAAGTTAGATCCAGATATTTGTATTTATTATGAATTTTAATTCCTAGTGTATTTAGTGTTCCTACTGTTCCCCCGAGTGCACTATAGGTCAGTGAATTAATGATGAACTGATTTGCAAATGTATTTGCGTTATTTGTTAAGAAATTTGTTTCATATCCTATGGGGGTGTCAAATGATCCAAACGTAATGCTCATGGAATGATTTTTTATATTGGGACTCAGAGCTAGAGCCTTAATTATAATTTTTT
>JAYNJH010000087.1:1260-6174 GCA_038109885.1 Candidatus Margulisiibacteriota bacterium
GTATGTTAATGCGGCATCAGTTAAATTCACTGATGGGCCAACAAACCCCAATGATCCATTTCCAGGGCTGCTCTGAAATTGAATGGTTCCATTTAATTGAGGTGACAATTCATAGTTGAAGTTAATGTTGCTGGCAAAATCAAATTGTGTTTGTCGTTCTTGAATGGAATTATAAATACCTAAAAAAGTTCCATCTACAGTTAGTTTTTTAGGGTTAATTTCAGCATGGCTGGGTAAGGTTAAGACAACGCCAATGAAAAGTAGTTTTAATATATTTGTCATGAATAAGTCCTTTAAAATTCGTGGTAATAGAATCATAGCAATTAAAATTATTAATTGAAAGCTTTCTGAATAAAAAGTTAAAGCATGCTTTAAATTGTTTTATAGTTAAGTTATGATTAGAACATGAAAGATCAACTTGCAACACAAGATTACATTAAAACCATTGCTCAGTTGGTAATTAAAAATGATGTTGAAATTATTAAAAACAAACAGATTGCTTTAAAACTAGGGGTTACAATAGCTGCGGTAAATGACATGGCAAAAAAACTCGAAAAAGACGGATTGATTTTAATTCATGCTTATAAAGGTGTTGAATTAACTGATCGTGGTGAAAAAATGGGTTTGAAATTGATTCGGCATCATCGATTATGGGAAGTTTTTTTACATCAAACATTAGATATGCCCTGGCACCTTATTCATGATGAAGCTGAATTCTTGGAACATGCGGCATCGAATGATTTAATGAATCGTATCGATACATACTTAGGTTATCCGAAGTTTGATCCACATGGGAACCCAATTCCTTCAGCTTCTGGTGAGCTGATTTTTAATGAAAATGAGATACAATTAACTCAATGTAAGGTCGGGGTTAGGTATGCTTTGTTGCGATTTGAATCTATTGATTCGAGCTACTTGGATTATTTGTCTCAGCAAGGGTTTGCAATTTCTACCCATATTCAAGTGGTTGAATTTTTTGATTTTGACCGTAGTGTGGTTATTGATATTCAAGGTAAACACTTGCAGCTTAGTTATCAGGTTGCTAAACAAATTTTTGTTTCAATTATTTGATTCATCTTTTAAAAGATTTAATCTTGATTTATCCGATCGGGATTGTTAAGATTGGCTTATGAATTTAACAAAAAAGCACCATTATGGGTTGGCAGCAATGATTGAATTGGGTTGGTTTTATGAAAAGGGACCAATACATCTTCGTTTTATCGCTGAGCAGGCTCGAATTCCGCATGCGTTTCTTGAGCAATTAATTTTGGATCTGAAAAAATCGGGATTAGTTAAAAGTACACGGGGTGCAAAAGGGGGGTATCAGTTAAATTTATCTCCTCACGGGGTGAGTATAAATCAGATTTTTTCAGCAATTGATCCTTTGGGGTTTGAAATTGATGAGGATCATCCATTGTCTTTTTTTTGGACTGATTTTAACCAACATGTTTATGATTTCTTAAGTTTATCTTTACAAACATTAATGGAAGATTCAAAACAGCGCGCGAAGGTGTTAACCTATACGATATGAAAACACTTAAAGATACAATTGGAAATACCCCGTTAATTCGTTTAGGTTACTTATCTGATACCTTTGGTGTCAATTTATTTGGTAAATGTGAATTTATGAATCCTAGTGGCTCAGTTAAAGATCGTGCTGCTTTTGGGATGATAAATGATGCAATTCAAGATGGTAGAATTCAACCGACCACTCATATTGTCGAGCCAACCAGTGGCAATACGGGGATTGCATTGGCGTTCATTTGTTCTGCCCTAAAATTAAAGTTAACACTGACAATGCCGGAATCAATGAGTTTGGAACGGCGTCAATTATTACGTGCTTATGGTGCTAATTTGGAATTAACGCCTGCCCATCTTGGCATGTCAGGGGCAATTGAGCGTGCTAATGAGCTGGCTTCGGATAATGTGTTTATTCCTCAACAATTTGAAAATCAGTCTAACCCAACCATGCATTTCAATACCACTGGGCCTGAAATTCTTAATGATATTGATGCTGATGTTTTTGTGGCAGGTGTTGGTACTGGTGGGACGATCTCAGGTGTTTCCTCATATTTGAAATCGCAGAGATCGGTTTATTGCGTAGCCGTTGAACCAAAGGATTCTCCAGTGATTTCTGGTGGCCAACCTGGGCCTCATATGATTCAAGGCATTGGTGCTGGTTTTATTCCAAAAAACCTTAATCGTGCAATCATAGATGAAATTTTTACGATATCTAATGATGAGGCTATAAAAATGGCAGCGTTAATTGCACAAAAGGAAGGTGTACTATGTGGTATTTCAGCAGGTGCAAATGTTCATGCTGCATTGGAGGTTGCTAAACGCCCTGAAAATAAAGATAAAAATGTGGTTACAATTCTTTGTGATACAGGTGAACGTTATTTAAGTATGAATTTATTTAATGGAGGAAAAAATGAATCTAAAAATTAATGGTGAAAACGAGGCTTTGGAAGTTAATGATTTAACAATTTCTACGTTACTAAAATTGAAAGAAGTTAAAATGCCTGAGATGGTATCGGTTGAACTAAACGGTGATATTATTGATCGTGAAGTTTTTGAGTCGACATCTGTGTCAGACGGTGATGAAGTTGAATTTTTATACTTTATGGGTGGAGGCCAATAGTTAATGGCATTTGATTTGGCCACAAAATGTGTTTATATTGATCAGGGAATTGACGATTCTACGGGGGCAGTCAATCCGCCAATATATCAGTCAGCTGGATTTTCCTATCCAAATCCAGAAGATTTGGAAAAGGTCTTTAAGGGTCAAGATTTTGGTCATGTTTATTCTCGAATATCTAATCCAACAATTGCTGAGTTTGAGCGACGCATAAACTATTTGGATGGTGGGTTTGCAACAGTTGCTTTATCAAGTGGATTGTCTGCAATTTTAACAGTTGCAATGGTTTTGGCTGAAAACAACGGCAATATTGTTGTATCAAATTCGCTTTTTGGTGGCACTCGAGATTTATTTGAGGAAACGATTCCAAAGTTAGGCATTGAGGTTCGGTTTTGTGATGTTTCAGATTTAGCACAGGTGTCAGATTTAGTTGATTCTTCAACCGCATTTATTTTTGCTGAAATTATATCAAATCCAAAATTGCTGATTCCTAATGTTGTTGATTTGAAATCGATTGCAAATCAATTTAATATTCCATTAGTTATTGATTCTACGTTAACGTCTGCTGTTGGTTTTAATGCCAAATCCCATGGCGTTGATGTAACTATCTATTCATCAACAAAATTGTTTGCAACCAATGGCGGGGCTGTTGGTGGCCTTATTGTTGATAATGGGAATTATGATTGGCGACAATCAAAATGCACTGAAGTTAAAGCTTCTTCTAAACGTGTGCATCGATTTGCTTTTATTGAGCGGGTTCGCCGTCATGCACTTAATAATTCGGGGTTTAATACCTCCCCGATGAATGCGTATTTTACTATGTTAGGTCTAGAGACGCTTCAGCTTCGTTATGAACGTATTTGTCAAAATGCCCAAGCGATCGCTGAATTTTTTAAACATCAGGGTATTAATGTGAATTACCCAGGTTTAAGTACTCATCTTCAATTTGATTTGGTTAAATCCTTATTAAATGGTTTTGGGGGGCCGTTATTAACCATTGATTTAGAAACAAAGGAAAAGGCATTTTCATTTATTTCAAGATTGAAAATTGCTCAAAATATGTCAAATCTAGGTGACAATCGTACTATGGTTATTCATCCTAAGTCGACCATTTATTCAAAGCATAATACGCATCAGTTGTTTGACGCGGGGGTAACGGATGGATTGATTCGTATTAATATTGGTATTGAATCGATTAATGATTTGAAACATGAATTTAAGGAGGCGTTATTATGAATTTAAATGAAGAGCAAATAGAGCGTTATTCTCGTCACATAATCCTTCAGGGTGTTGGTGGTGAAGGGCAAGAAAAATTGTTGAATGGTAAAGTTCTTATTATTGGTGCGGGGGGGTTGGGCGCCCCTGTAGCATTGTATTTAGCGGCGGCTGGTGTTGGACATATTGGAATCATTGATGCTGATGTGGTTGATATTAGTAACCTTCAACGGCAAGTTATTCACTTTACGCCTGATATTGGTCGCCCAAAAGTTGAGTCGGCGAAAGAAAAAATGAATTTAATTAACCCCGATGTCAAGGTGACAACGTATTATGATCTTTTTACCAAAGATAATGCGTTGGATATTTTAGCGGATTATGATTTTGTTGTGGATGGTACAGATAGTTTTCCATCTAAATTTTTAATTAATGATGCGTGTGTTATTGCAAAGAAACCATTTTCTCATGGTGGTATTTTACGTTTTGATGGGCAAACCATGACTCATGTTCCAGGAACGGCATCGTACCGATGTGTTTTTAAAAATCCACCACCAGCAAATGCTGTTCCAACTTGTTCTCAAGCCGGGGTTTTTGGTGCTGTTGCTGGAATGCTAGGTACAATTCAGGCGGCTGAAGCGGTTCGTTATTTAACAGGTGTTGGTGAATTGCTTACTAATCGATTGTTAATTTTTGATGCTTTAAATATGAAATTTAGAACTGTTAATGTGAAGCCATCTGAGCTTGATTTGGATCAGTTTAAGGATTCATATGATCAGCCAGTTTGTGAGTTGAGGCCTTCATCATGACTGAATCGATTTATATTGATTTAAATCTGCAATCTGAATTGATTGATCATGCTCGATCAGAGTTGCCGAATGAATGTTGTGGTTATATTACAGGGGTTAATCTGGAATGTCGTACGTTGCATCGAATGACGAATGTTGATGCCTCACCGGTTCATTTTTCATTTGATCCAAAGGAACAATTTCAAGTGGTTAAATCGGCTAGGCAAGTTGGCGAACAACCATTGGTTGTCTATCACTCTCACCCTGAAAGTGAGG
>JAYNJH010000087.1:6184-7508 GCA_038109885.1 Candidatus Margulisiibacteriota bacterium
TTGGATAATGATTTGCCGGATTTAAGGGCTTATCGAGTTATTAATGAAGAAATTAAAAATGTTAGTATTATGGCAACCAAAGGAGGTAACGTATCATGACTTATGAACAAACCCGTATTCAAACAAATCAAGTGGCTTCAGATGCCTTAAGTTACTCTTTAGACATAAATTTAGGTGAAGGTGTAGCTGAATTTGAAAATGCATCTACCTTAAATGCCGATTCAATTGCTGCAAAACTGATAGAAAAAAAGAATAATGAAAAGGATGACGTAAGAAAAAAATCCATTAAAAAACAAGATGATAAAGTTAAAGGCGATTCAAACTTATCTTTTAACAGTGATGTTAAAGAGGCTGGGCGTAATAATCGGGCCAATTCTCGCATTGCGCAAGGTTTTTTTCAGTCTATTCGATCATTTTTTTCGTTTACTAAAAATGATAAAGAGCGGTTAGAAATTTTAAAACAGCAGTCATCCAATCAGGCGTTTCAAATGAATGAACTTGAAACAGAGATTAATCATTTAGAATTTGATGCCCTTACAAGGGCTGGTGTTCCTCATGCAGATATTTTAAAATCAAAGTCTAGAAATAAAGAAAATCAATCCATTGATGCGAAGACAAAACTAAGTGTTCAAAATCAATTTGTTCAATCAGAAATTAAAAATATTAAATCTAAGGGAGTTAATTAACCATGCGTTTTTATGAATCATCACCAACATTAGTTAAAGAACACGAGACATTTGAAAAGGATATTGCGGCTTTTAAATCGGGTGAGCTTAACCCCATTAAGTTTAAGGCTTTTCGTGTTGCTCATGGGGTTTATGAACAACGTCAACCAGATACCTACATGATTCGAATTCGATGTGCTGCGGGTGGCATAACGCCAGCTCAATTAAAGCGTGCATCTGAAATTGCAGCAGAGTATGGGTCAGGTGAGGTTCATTTTACTACACGTCAAGAGATACAAGTTCATGATGTTCGTATTGATGGGGTTATGCCTGTGATTCGTGGTTTATTAGAGGTTGGCCTTAGTACGAGAGGTGGTGGTGGAAATACCATTCGTAATATTTTAACTCCACCAGATTCGGGAATTAATGAAGAAGATGAATTTGATGTTGATCCTTATGCAGTTGCTTTGACAACACGCATGATTAATGAGGAAGATTCATGGAATTTACCTCGTAAGTTTAAAATTAATTTTTCTACAAACGCAAAAGATACGACGTTTACTCAGGCAACATGCTTAGGATTTGTTGCTAAAATAAAGGATGGGGAAAAGGGATTTGAGGTATATACAATCTTTATCAACTCTGGCGGGATTTCACAG
>JAYNJH010000088.1:0-3136 GCA_038109885.1 Candidatus Margulisiibacteriota bacterium
GCCTTGCCCCGCAAAAACAAAATTAGTTTGATTCATAATAATTACTCCATTCTAATATAATTGATGACCATGTAAATCCAGCCCCAAACCCAACCAAACAAACTCGGTCTCCAGGAGTAAATTTAGATTGCTTTGAAAACTCAGATAAAACAATTGGAATCGATGCTGCTGATGTATTTCCAACCCGATCAATATTGGTTAAGAAACGATCAATTGGAACTCCCACACGTTTGGCAACACTTTCTAAAATACGTACATTGGCTTGGTGACAAACAAAAAAAGAAATGTCATCCGCAGTTAGTTTGGATTGAGTTAATAGCGTTTCAATAGATTTAGATACAATTTCAACCCCTTTTTTAAATACTGCACGACCATCCATATGTATTGTTGGAGTGAATCCCGCCCGAACTCTCTGTGAAAAATCCTCAATATTTTCCGAAAGCTCACATTTAAGAATATCACTTGCGTGACCATCCGCCCCTTGATCAAAAGCTAAAATTCCACCTGAATTAACTGGCCCAACAACCGCAGCACCGGCCCCATCACCAAATAAAATCGCACTTCGGCGGTCACTCCAATCAACCAGGCGGCTCAAACACTCTGCTCCAATAACCAAGCCGTGGGTACCAATTCCCGATTGAATGTAACCATAAGCAATGCTAAGCCCATAGGTAAACCCACTACATGCGGCTGTAATATCAAAGCATGGGATGTGTCGCTTTCCATTTAATTTTTTCTGGACAATACATGCCGTGGATGGGAACCCAGAATGGTCAGGGCTGGCCGTAGCAACAATAATAAAATCAATATCTTCAATTGAAATGCCAGCGGTCTCGAGAGCCATTTGAGCGGCCTTTACGGATAAGTCACTTGTAAGTTCATCTTTATTCGCAATATGACGTTGTTGAATACCACTTCGAGTTTCAATCCAGTCAGGCGTTGTATCAAGCCCGCGGTCAACAAAGTGTTCATTTGAAATGCATTGGTGGGGTAAATAATGACCAACACCCAGTAGGCCGATCGGCGCTTTATTGGACAACATGCTCATGTTGAATGGCGGATGAAATCTTTTGAATCATGTTGGTTTCCACAGCTTCAATCGCTGTACGAATGGCACTCACAATGGCCTTTTCATGGGATTTGCCATGAGCCACCAATGAAACCCCGGCAATGCCAAGTAGAGGTGCACCACCATACTCTTCATAATCAATACGTTTCTTTATTGACTTAAACACCGGCTTTAATAAAAAACCACCCAATTTAGCCAAAAAGTTGCCATTAATAATACCATTCTTAATTTCACTCAATAAGAAATCTACCAAGCCCTCACCAAACTTTAATAACGTATTGCCAACAAATCCATCACAAACGATGACATCAGCTTTATGAAAAAGAATATCTTTTCCTTCAAGGTTTCCGACAAAGTTGATTAACGGGTTATTTTTTAATAAGGCAAAGGTATCCTGAACCAATTGATTGCCTTTTTCTTCTTCTTCACCAATGTTAATAATCCCGACCTTAGGGTTTTCAACATGCAAGACTTGCGATGAGAAAAAATGACCCATTAAGGCATATTGCTCTAGATGATTGGGTTTACTATCAACATTGGATCCCATGTCCAACATCAACGCCCGCCCTTGTTTTGTTGGAATAACCGAAGCAAGTGCTGGACGATCAACCCCCGGAATCCGGCCAAGAATGAATAAGGAGCAAGACATAACCGCGCCGGTATTGCCCGCAGAAAGAAATGCATCCGCGCGCCCTTCTTTAACTAAGTTAAGTCCAACATGAATGGATGAGTCCTTTTTCTTCTTGTAAGCTTGTAATGGTGATTCGTCCATTTGAATCACCTCAGAGGCATGATGAATAGAAATATTGGCATGCCCATTAAAGTGCTGATTAATAACATCTGTTTGCCCAACAAGAATAATGTGTATGTCAAACTGATTAACCGCTTGTAAGGCACCAAGAATAATTTGAGTTGGGGCGTGGTCGCCGCCCATTGCATCAAGCGCAATAGTGATCAAATTAAATTACCCTTCTTTTTTATCAGATTTTTGTTTAATTTGTAAAACGGGTACACCTTTGTAGTAACCGCAAGCAGTGCAAGCGCGATGGGCTACCGTTAATACTCCACAATTTGAACAGGTAACCATGGTAGGTATCGATATTTTCCATAATGAACGATGTGTACGTTTTCTTGATTTTGAACGTCTTTTTTTAGGTACTGCCATACGAACAGACTCCTTCTTATAATACTTGTTACTAAGTATATGAATTCAAACTGAACTTGTCAATTAACGAGAGGCTTAAAATTACGTTCAATAATTCGGGCATTTGAAATGTTTAATCAGTTAATAAATTGGCTGAGTATGTTTTTTCTATAATATGGCGGAGTTTTCCTAGTAGGTGAGTATGCTTATTTAATGTGTCTAAAGTCTCGGCTCTTTTAAGTGATGATTCTGCATCAATGGTCCGATGTTGAATCAGCAATGATTCGGTCAAAATAATTAAGGCTGGAATATGATCAGGGCTCATAAAAAGTTGTTTTCGAATGGTTTCTTCCCCTTTTTCAGGCAGGTTTTGCTTATTAAAACATTGGGCAAGTAAAATTAACAGATTACTATCCTTAGGATTAAAAGAGAGGCCTCGTTGCAATAAAAACTCTGCTTTTTTATATTGCTTTTTTGCACGATAGGCGGTTGCTAAATTTGAAATAATGGTTAAATCTTTAGGTTCAATAGGGTAGGCTTTTTCTAAAACATTAATGCATTTGTCAAATTGTCCCAAGCGTCGATGGGTATCCCCCACACGACTCATGACGGTGACATCATTAGGCACCATTGATAAATATTGGTAGTAAAGTGTAAGAGAATTATCGATATGACCTAAGTGATATTGCAATTCAGCATATTGCTTTAAGTAATCGGTATTGCTGGGGTCCTGGTAGAGTTGCTTTTCTAATTGTTTATCTAAACTAAGAATTTCAGACTTATTAGCATTAGTAATTCCATCTTTAAATAAGGTTGAAAAGGAGGGGGGCTGTGTATCAGTATCCTCTGGTGACGGTTCGCTGGATGTAACGGCTTCAGTTGGCGTACCTAATTGTGAGTTTACTTCACCTTCAGTATCGGCA
>JAYNJH010000088.1:3146-4355 GCA_038109885.1 Candidatus Margulisiibacteriota bacterium
GGTGCAAAAGGATTTGGGGTGGTGTCATTGATTGGTGGCATGGCCACATTTTCAATGGTCGTATCCTCAGTGGCGGGAAGCGGGGTTGTTGTGTCATTATTCTTTTTAATTTCATTAACGCGAGTTTCTAGTTGGTCACGAAGCGATGAATAGGACCCCGTTAAGGCCTTAAAGTCTTCACGACTCACTTTTAACAGTCCCACGGGAGTAATACAACGAACTGAGGCCGATCGCGGGGCTTTCTGCATGAGTCCCATTTCTCCGAAAGAGTCACCGGCTTTTAAAACCGCAAGGATGGATTCTGTTTTATCAGGGTTTTCTTTTACAATTTCCACTTCGCCTTCTTCAATAACATAAAAGTAGTCAGCAATGTCACCTTCTTTAAAAATAAAAGATCCTTTTTGATAATGCGAACGGTCTACTTTTTCTGTTCGATAGACGTCTAGCTGGGTAATATCAATGGGAAAGAAAGCATGAATAATCCAATCAAAAAGAACCCTAAATTTACAGTAAATCCCGGGGAGTTTCGCCCAGTAAATAGCGCGCCACATAAAAAAAGCAAGCACTCCGCTAAAGCGAATTCCCATGACTTCAGCAATGCCACACAGGTGACCAATAACCGCCATTTGTCCTAATTCTTTAAATGCAAAAGGTTTAAGTTTTTTAGCTTTGATGGTTGCGTTTATATTTTTCGCCAATACCGGCGCCATTCGAACGGCAAATTGTGCGGTTGGCGGGCACATCGCATTGGGGTCTTTCTTTATTTGCTTTAAATTAGGTGTAAATGCACAATCCCCAATCGCCCACAAATGGTTGAATGTTTCGGTGGTATTCCCATCTGCATCCTTTACTAAAACACGAAAGAACTCATCGGTGTAAAAACGGCCGCGATCATTAATAAAGTCTAGTGTTGTCAAAACTTTGTGTGGCGCATTGCCCGTTGTGCAGACAACCGTATTGGATGGAATAACTTCATCCGTGGATAAAATGACTTCTTCAGGGGAAACTTCTTTGACGCGTGTATTTAATCGTAATTCCATTCCTCGTTTTACCAATTTCTTTTGGGCAAAAACAGCAACTTTTTCACCCAATTCTTTTAATATTCGATCGCCGGAATGAATAAGAATAAGGCGAATTTCATCCATATTAATTGACGGATAATTTTTTATTGCGGCTTTAATCGCATCTTCTGCCAATATACTACAATGT
>JAYNJH010000088.1:4365-6185 GCA_038109885.1 Candidatus Margulisiibacteriota bacterium
GGCTTTAATCATATCCCCCACTTCACCCATGGTGTCAACACCACTAAAACCGCCGCCAACAAAAACAAAGCTAAGTAATTTTCTTTTTTTGTCAGGGTCCCGTTCAATGGCGGCCATTTCAAGTTTATTTATAATTTCATTTCTTAAAAATATTGCATCGCCAAGGGTTCGCATCGGTAGAGAGTGTTCACTCATGCCCGGGACTCGGGTCATATCTGTTGATAACCCCATGGCGAATACCAAGTGATCAAATTCCAACCAATGTTGGCGGGTAATATCTTTTTCAACAATTTTTACCTTTTTATTTTCAAGGTCAATTTCATCAACATTCGCCCGATGAAATGATATTTTTTTACATAAACGTCGGATTGGATTAATAATATGACTGGCTTCAATTGTGCCTGCGGCAACCCCGGGTAACATGGGTTGAAACATGAAATAATTATTATCGCTTACCATGGCAACTTCAAGGTTGTTTTTTTTTGTGATGAATTTTTCAAGTGTTTGAGCGACCCCAACACCTGAAAACCCGCCACCTAAAATTAATACTTTGGTCATTATGTAGTGTTTATCGATATAAATCATGGCGACTTTAGATCAAAATGAGCTTGAATCAGTTCTAGAAAACAAGACCCTAAATAAGGGGGGAATTGAGCATCGCCTGATAATAACGATAAATTTTGGTTGTAACTAAACAAAGGAAAATAAATATGAAATTAGTTGCCAACTCAATACGATAATAACTAAAGGGACATAGTAAAAGGGGGATAATATGGCGGTAATAAATCATTCAAATTATAGTTCTGTTCATATGTCTGTTAAAAATCAAAATATTGATTCAACAGCAACACAAACAATTTTTAACAATAAAATGGTTGAGTCAGCTGCGGCCAAAAAAATTCACTCATTTTTATTACATGCCACTGCAAAAAAACATCAATCCTATGAAAGGGATTATCAACCGTTTGCGGTAAAAGACTTTGTTGAAGCAGTTATAAATCAAACATCACCTATCTCAATTAAAGACGACAGTGTGTATATGGGGGACCAACAGTTTAATTATTGGATTGACGGTTTAAGTTGGAATCAACAATTATCATTTGGGCAATTATCAAGTGATCAAAAAGAGAAACTTGTACATTTGTTGTATGATCTTCAGCATTCAAAAGAAGAACCATTCAGTTTAATGCGAGTCTTGTTTTATAACCTTGACTATAATTTTGCAAATGAAGGTCAATTTTCTAAGTATAAAAAAGGTGAGATTGAATGGGAAGATTTAATTTGTAAAAGTTATATAGAAGGAACAACGTATTCATTAATCAACATAGCCATGAGGTTTCCAGATAAACTTGTAAAGATTATGAAATCAAATGCAGAAACAATGAAAGTGAGAATGACACAAGAAAGATATGAAAGATTAATGTCATTGATTCCAAAAACGATTAGTCTTCTACAATCTTATAGCTTTTTACTGAATGAATATGTTTTAAAATATTCGCTACCAAAACATCCCGACTCAGATAAAAGATATGAGGTTTTTAGAGGACTTGATTTGGTTAAAAAATATTCGGAGAAAAAAAACACAAGTGCAGTTTCGAGCTATTCAAGCGAAATTAAAACCGCAGCATATTTTGCTGGAGATTATAAAACACCAAAGACTTCCATTGCAATGTGTTCAACCAATTCAAACCCGAAAAATTTTTGTGAATTAATTTTAAATTTATGGTCATCATTTGCAGATCCTGCTGATTATCAAAGTGCAGTAGTACCTGTAGCGACGCCAAAAGATGATAATCAGTATCCGGTGGTGACTGAAGCTT
>JAYNJH010000088.1:6195-7237 GCA_038109885.1 Candidatus Margulisiibacteriota bacterium
CCTAAAAACTGTATCATAAAAAAGAATGTAGCATTTTCAGATGCAGCCCCTGGGAATTACTTAGAACGAGAACTCATACTTCCAATTGGATTTCGTAGGTTAAGAGCGACATCAATTGTTGAAATATTACCAAATTTAATTGATCCAAATAAGATCACATCGACAAAGATTGCAATCGGACGAATACCAAAACCACTCATTAAAAAGTTACATGATTCTGAGTTTAATGATCAAGTTGCATTATCTGAGTTTTTAGCACTAGCTAATACATTCACTTTAAATCGGCCATATCCAGATGGCAGCTCAAGGGGCAATCATAATGGAATGCATTCGTTACGACAATTACGTTTGTTGGAGTATATTATTAATCAGTTATCACCCAAAAATAGCGAAACATTTAACCAATTTTCAAGCGAAGAACAGTTTGTTTTAAAGTGTGGGGCTATATTTTTAAGATCAGGACGAATTGATGAAACATCCCATCAAAGTGGTGACGATTGGTATGCGAGATCATTTCGAATTTTTTCAGAATACATGACCCAACTTGGAATCAAAGAAGAAACGATTCAATGGATGAAACCTATAATGTGTGAATCTTGTAAGCCTGAGTCCGCATTTAAAAATGCATCATTTCGTGAAAGTTTGAATGTCAATCCAAAAACAAAATTAGCATTTGAGTCTTTAAATTTGGCACATCAGTTAGATTTAGTTCGATTAAGGAATGATTTGACGTTTGTAAAACCTAAACTAGCTATTTTAGACAAAGGTAAAGAATCCTATTCAGAAATAACTGAATTAGCGCGAAGTTTATTGAAAGTCACAGGGAGTGAATACGATCAAGATATAAAAATATTTAAAGAAAACAGTTTTAATTTCATAGAAATTTTTTCAAGAACTGAGACCATACTTCACAAATTTATCGATACTAAAAAAGATAAGAAAAATGAGGTAGCTATAGATGAAAATCGTAGTAATGAAATTGAGATCAAAAAGATAAGTCTACAAATGACTGAAGATAGAGATGTATTAGTTATATTAATAG
>JAYNJH010000089.1:0-7138 GCA_038109885.1 Candidatus Margulisiibacteriota bacterium
GTTGTCGATCTTGGTTTGAATTCTACTGTTTTCGTAGATGGTGAACTAACGATATTAGGTAGTCAAGTAAATGGGGGGGATTTAGCTTTGATTGCTCAAAAAGGAATCAATATTTTAGGTGCGCATGAAAAAAAGACAATTGATTTAGAATTGGGTTATTCTTATGTGTTTTCAAATTCAAATTCAGTAGGTCATGAATCAGAGTTGGCGGTTGTTGGATCGAATTTAACAACCCAGGGTACTCTTAGAATGGATACTGAATTTGGGGATATAACGATTGTGGGATCACAGTTGAATGTAAGCTCAAATTTAGGAATTAATTCAGAAAATAATATCTTTATTCTGAATGATTTTGATATTAAAGATAGGACCTCGGATAAACTTAAAATGGGATTTTTTGATTATATTGATTTAAGTTTTGCCAATCAACGAGTCCAAAAAAATGATGTCTCTAAAACGGTTGTTGGATCCGATATCTTTGTTGATGGCAACATGGTTATTGGGGCTGGTGGTAGATTTCATAAAACCGGAGGTGATTTGCTTGTTGTTGGTGATTCCTATATACAATCTGGGGCGTCTTATTTTATAGCGGCAAAAGATTCCCGTCGATTTTCAGAAATAAAAGAGTTGGCAACCTTTAAGGGGGCGGCTGCAGATTTTGATTTTTTTCGGTTATCTGCGGGGGTTTCGATGCATGATCAAATATTTGAATCTAACCGAGTGTCTGAGTCTGAAACAGTTGTTGAAGGGCGTAACTTATTTGGAGGTAATTTAACTATTTTAGCCGATCAAAATATTGAAGTTAGAGGGGAGCGCTTAATTACTAATGAAGATATTCACTTAAAGGCAAATCATATCGGTGTTTATTCGTCTCAGGCAACTGAGGTTTCTAATGAATCTCATTTGATCCTAGACCGTCGAATTCGATTTGGTATTGGAAATGCATGGGCTGATACTGCACATCAAGTTGTTGATACTTATGAGGCATTTCAAGATGCATATAATCAATTGGATGATACTTACGAGTCTAAATTAAATTTTGGCTCAGCTAGCTTGAAATTAATGCAAAGTACTGCCCAGGGAGCTAAACTGGCTCAAAATGTTGCTCGCTCAGCATCAACGGCTGGGACGTTTGGTTTTTATGGTTCAGTTTCTGAGAAAGGTCAAGGCGAATATCATCAAATATCTTCCTCTGAGACGGTTAATCATGCGGGCGGTTTAATTTCACGATTTGGCAATGTGAATTTATCTGGAAGTGAAATGGACTTGATTGGATCTCATTTAATTGCTGAAGATGGTGGGGTAAATTTAAATATCAATAAAATTCGTGTATCATCATCGCAAGATTTTCGTAACCATATGACAGTATCAAAATCAATCTCATATCAACGAGAGTTAGCTTCTACAGCTCTAATAACCGCCTTACCTAGTTTAAGTACTCAACATTCTGAATCGCATGTTGCGTCTTCTCAAAATTTAAATAGTCAAATTTGGGGTAATGATATTCAAGTTTACAGTGATGAATTTAGATTGAATGGTGGTAATTTGATTGGCAATCAAATCCAAATTGATACGGATTCATTAATTGTTGAATCTAATATGGATATGTATGAGTCTCGTCATAACTCAAGAGGAATCTCATTCGGAGGAACATCGGGGGTGTCAGATTATAATCATAAAATTAAATCGGATTGGGTTGGTAGTATTTCAGGAATTGAGTCAAAAGCGGGCGGCCGCATAAAAACAAATGAGTTAAACTTAATTGGCGGATATATACTTAACTCCAATGATGATGATTCTAAGCGGTTGATTATTGATTCTGAGCATATTTTTTCAAATCATCTAGAGGGTATGACGAAGAATTCAAGTCACGGTTTTTCTATAAATATAAGTTTTTCAGATGATTCTCAAATGGGGGTTGATAAGATTAATTTTGGATATTCGGGTTTGAAAACTACCTATCATCAACAGATATATTCTACTATTGATAATGCTGATAATAGTTTTTTTAATTCTCGTGTTCATTTGAAAAAATCAATAAATCAAGATTTTATAAACATGGAAAAAATTTCTCATCAAATCAATTCTGCACCATTAAAAATAGATCTTTTAGTTCCCTCAAGGTTTATATCTTGTACAGAGTGTACTGATGTCTTTTAATTTTACTAATTTTATATATTTTATCTCTTCAATTTAATGCTTAAATAATGATTTTTTATTTATAATTTATTAAATTTAAATAAAATGTTTTTTATTTTGTCTTTTTATGTTACATTTCAAATTGTGTGATGAGGTTAATGTATATTTCCTCAAATTCTTAATTGGAGTTAATTTATGTGTGAAGTTGGAGCAATTTACCAGGTATATAAATATAATGATAAGGGTAGGTCCTACAATGAAAATATAGATCCAAACAAGAAGTCGATCAGTTCTACAGGTAAGAGTAAAAAAGCTAAAACGCAAGTTCAAAAGTCTTATTTGCTGGCATTACAAGCCGGTCTTGATATTAAACAGGTGGAGCAAAAGATAAGTTCAGGCTCAACTTCTTCTACTAATGATACTAGAGCGTGTTCAAAGTCAGTTGATAGGTGTGGTGTGACTGAATCAAAAAATGAGCCTAAAGACATTAGTCAAATTCGAATTGATACCCAAAAAGTATTTAAAGATGATTCTAAGCATCTATACGATCAATTTTCTCAAAGCATAAGCTTTTTAGATACATATACGCCCAACGTTTTATTTGATATTGATAATATTGTTTTGGCTTTAAATTATTTTTTTGAAGCGTCTAAAAAGCACCCTGAACTAGCCAATTTAAATTCAAGATTTGAGAGCGCTTGTATATCTTTTATAGATAAATTTTCTAAAACCTTTTCACTTAAAGAACCTACGCATCACAACGCTTTAATTTCATTAATTAAAAGGGTTTGTCAATTCGACGTAATTTTAAATAAATATACGTCCTTAGTTGATTCTTATTCTTTGGATCGTTCTTATTTATTAGATCTTAAATATCAATCAGATCGTTTTAAATGGCATTCTTTTCTTGATGGTTTACCATCTGTTTTTAATGGTAAATCTCCAGCTGATATTAATTTATTGATCATGCAGCAAGTTTCTCTGATCAAGAAAATTCATGATAAATATATTAAAAATGATTGTTTAAAATCTTTATTTCATATTTTAGCTCAAAATGTATATTTTGATGCGCAGCAATTTAGCAATTTGATTGATGGGGTTGAACGTGAATTTTTTCGATTTGATGTTGAGGGCAATGCTTTTGCTCTTTATCGAAATTTGTTACATTTAGATCTTATCGCTCAAATTAAATTAATTGAACGAAATACGCTTATAAAGATAAGTCGTGCTAAAACTGATATGAAATCGATATTAAGTGAGTATAAATGTTCGATGTTAAGTTTAGATTTTAATAATTCTAAGTTAGTTGAGTCATATATTTGTAATTATCCTCATCATTGGTTTCGCTTTTGTTCTTTTACAATTGGTTTTAAGGATACACTAAAACCGCTACCTGTTTCTCGTTAGTATATTTTATTAAATTAAACAATTTTTGTAATTGCTAATTGGTATATTTTATAATATAAAAAATTATATTAGTTTTTTTGATTTACTAAAAAAGACAGAGTGTTCGAACATTGAAAAGCTGAAATCATATTTATTAAAAAATGAAGAGTTTTGTTTTTTGGGGGTTCATCTTTGGTTATCGTTAAATATAAATGGAAAGTATGAGTCTAATTATGTTTTACGCTTATTGCTGAAGTCTAAAGCGATCATGGAGAGTTTGATTGATCATGGTTATTATGTTTATGATCAATTAATTGAATCTGAAATGTGGCAAAGGAATGAGAGTGAATTTCAATATGTTTTAAAAAAAGAGTATTTAACAGAAGATGAATGGAATCAATATAAAAAATCGATATTTATAAATAAGTTATTAGAAATTTCCCAATGTTTTAAAGTCGAATTTAATTATAATAAGCAGCTGAATTTAAGCTTATCTCCTTATTATTTAGTAAATTATATTGAGCGACTTAGTAACGATCGGTTTAAGATAGATATTCTTGATTTTAGTGCTACTAAATCAGTGACTTATGATGTGTTTTCTGTTGAATTTTGTCGTTTTGAGCATGGGAGCTATTCAGTTATTCATAAGCCGCATAAAAGCTTAAATAAATCTGACTATAAACCTGAGCCAACTCCCTTTTTTGATAGTCTTCGTAAGGTTAAAAATCTTTTGATTAAGTCCTTTAAGGGCAAAACGTCCTCGTCTTTATAAATACAATCGTTTTTTGTTCGTTAAATTCAACATCTAACTTTTTTTCCTCTGATTGATAATTTAATATTTTCAATCAGGGGGTTTTTCAATATTTTTCAACCCTTTGTTTAACATAATATATATTATGCGACATTAAAATTTCTTGTGGGGGAAGGGATAATATCAATCTTATATATCTAATTAATTTGTTCTATCTGCCTCTTTTTTTGTATTATATCTATTGTTAAAGGAGTTTTAATATGAATTATATATCAACTGATCAACGATCCGATTTTGTAAAGAACTATGCTGAAAAATTTAAGATGGCAGATCCATTTCCCCATGTTGTTATTGATAACTTTTTAAATCCTGACGCATTAAAGTCAGTTTTAGATGTATTTCCGACACCTAAAGATCTCGAATTTTATAAATATGAAAATCCTTTAGAAAAGAAATTGGCTATGGATCAGTTGGCAAAATTACCACAATCAATTCAGGCGATACTCATTTATTTAAATTCACCAGATATGCTCATGTTTTTTGAACAATTAACTGGAATTGAAGGTTTAATTCCAGATCCATATTATCGTGGTGGCGGTATTCATCAAATTGAGCGAGGTGGTAAGCTTGATGTTCATATTGATTTCAATCGTCACCCTAAGCTTAATTTAGAACGTCGGTTAAATGCCATTGTATATCTGAATGAAGATTGGGATGAGTCCTATGGTGGTCATTTGGATATTTGGCGTGGTCATAAAGAGGATGGTAAGCATGTTTTAGATGAATGTGTTAATAAGATTTTGCCCATTTTTAATCGTATGGTTGTTTTTGAAACATCTGAAAGATCCTATCATGGTCATCCTGATCCAGTTACTTGCCCAGAAGATCGTACAAGAAAATCTATAGCTCTTTATTACTACACGAAGGATCGACCTGCTGATGAGACTGTTGATTCTCATTCAACAACATTTATTAAACGTCCATCTGATCCGGATAATCCAGATCTTGATGATATGAGAGAAAAGCGTAATCAAGGACGGTTTAAATCAAATTTGAAGTCTGATTTGAAATAATCCCCCCCTTCCCCGCCATTATTTAATTTTTTAAGTGCGTTAATTTAACGCACTTTTTTTTGTTAGGAATTATTGCAGCAATTTTTACTGCTTGAATGATCACATTTTTTATTGTTGCGATTTTCCATTTTTTCCGAATACGTTTTTGCCTGCTCTTCATTTAAGATGCTATTTATTTTAACTTGGTATTTCTCTTCTACGCTTTTAATTTCTAGCTTTTTAGAGTTTAATAGCTTTTCAATTTCAATGGCTTGCTCTTTAGTTAAACTAAGCTCTTTGGTTAATTTTTCTATTTTACTTTCAGTTTTGATATGACTCTTAACTGATTTGCTACCTGTTCCACACGTTCCGCAATGTGCTTGTAATGATTGGCTCATTCCAATGATTAGCATTAATATTACTATCTTTTTTACCATGATTATCTCCCTTGGATATGTTTTAGTATATTTTACTAGTAAATTTTAAAAAAAGATATCTTTTGATCATCAACTAAATTTGATTTAACTGACCTAATAGGATTTTTTGTTTGGGTGTAAGCTCAGTGCTTTTTATTTTTTTAAATATATCTTGAATCGTCTTTTTTGTTTTGTTACACCTATTATTTTTTAGTTCTGAAATTAACTTTAGTAGTAAGTTAGAAATTTTTTCTTTTAATTTTTCACTATCTTTGTGTGGTATTGATAAATTTAATTGATCAATAAATGAATTAAGTTTGTCTAGGTTGGTATTTCTTGTTGCTTCGGTTTCGCTTATCTGTTGGTCAATGGATAATTCTTCCATGAAATGATTAAGTTCTTTTTCAAAGTTTCGTTTGTGGATTTTATTATTTTCGTCAAGGGCGTTGGCAGGTAAATACCCTGAGTTGATTGATGAAAAGTTTCTTGAAATGTCCAATGTTTTGCTCCTGAACCTGTATGACATATATTATGCCACACAGGCGCACTCTCAGTCTCCTATAATATATATTGTTAATTTTTGGATATTTCTTGTATGGATTTATTTTGCTATATTGGTACTTATGTCAAATTTACCCGATTGGATGATTAGATGGTATGAAGATTCTCTTCGTCTCTATAATGCACCAATAAGTGATAAATCAAAAAACATCCTTCCTTTAGATTCAAGTGATTATATTGATTATGATGCACTTCCTTCGTATTCTGAATTAAATTTATTGTGTGCAACTGTGAAGTTGAATGGTGGACTTGGCACATCTATGGGCTGTCAGGGCCCAAAGTCTTTAATTAAAATTGATTCTTTAGGCAACACGTTTTTAGATCGTATTATTAATCAATTTCAAGAAAATGATTATTCATCAGACTTGATTCTCTTGAATAGTTTTAATACCACAAAAGAAACAAATCTATTTTTGAATCAGAATTACTCTGATTTACGATGGTCGGAACTCATTCAACACCCTTTTAAAAAAGTTGATTTATTAACTGGAGCCCCTTTTCTTGATGATAGTGAATCTTCTTTCAACCCTCCTGGGCACGGTAGTGTCTTTTTTGATTTATATTATTCTGGTATTCTTGATGATTTGTTGAATCGTGGGGTTGATTATTTGTTTATTTCTAATTCAGATAATTTGGCTGCAAATTTAGATGACAAGATTATGTCATATTTACAGCATACTCAATGCCCATTTTTAATTGAATTAACGCCTAAGACAGTGGCTGATGTCAAGGGTGGAACTGTTGTTCGAAGCGATGGTCATTTGATGCTGTGGGAAATTGCTCAAGTTTTAGATCAGCAGCGATCTTTATTTGAATCCCAGCCTGTTTTTAAT
>JAYNJH010000090.1:0-7047 GCA_038109885.1 Candidatus Margulisiibacteriota bacterium
AGATTGGCGGATACCAGTCTCAAGTATCTCCGTGTTGGTCACAAATAAATCATCCCCAACAATTTGAATTTGATCCCCAAGGCGATCCGTAAACAATTTCCAACCAGCCCAATCATCTTCAGCCAAACCATCTTCAATCGATACTATGGGGTATTTTTGAATTAAATAATCATAATAATCAACCATTTCCTCATTTGACTTTGAAACCCCTTCACCTTCAAGATGGTAAACGTTCTTTTTAGGATCAAACAATTCATTGGCCGCAACATCCAATGCAATCACAATATCATCATACGGCTTATATCCAGCATTTTTAATGGCATCCATAATAATGGAAATGGCTTCTTCATTGGTCGATAAGTCTGGTGCAAACCCACCTTCATCGCCCACAGATGTCGCAAATCCTTTGGCCAATAATTCCTTTTTCAATTGATGAAACACTTCTGCACCCATCTGTATGGCATGCGTCATATTTTTAGCGCCCACAGGCATAATCATAAACTCTTGAAAATCAACAGAGTTATCCGCATGTTCACCACCATTAATAATGTTCATCATTGGTACAGGCATTTTATGTGCAAATACGCCACCCAAATAAGCAAACAAGGGTAAACCTACCACTGAAGCTGCCGCACGAGCCACCGCCATGGATACCCCCAATATGGCATTAGCACCCAGGGTATTTTTATTTTCAGAACCATCTAAATCCAACATGGTTTGATCGATTTTTAATTGATCCAAAACATTTAAATTAATTAATGCCGGGGCAATAACATTATTTACATTCGCTACCGCCTTTTGAACACCTTTCCCTAAATAACGATCTTCACCATCACGTAATTCCAAGGCTTCAAAGGTCCCTGTGGATGCCCCAGAAGGAACAATGGCCCGGCCTGTAAACCCACCGGCTGTTGTTACTTCAACCTCAACAGTTGGGTTTCCTCTAGAATCTAAAACTTCTCGTCCAAAAATTTTTTCAATTGCTGCCATTTTTTACTCCTTACCAATGAAAATAGGGCAAATCATTTGCCACCGCTTTTATTTTATTATCGTTTAACTTTAATAAAGCTAATTCATCCCACGTACCATCTAAAAATGCCTTTTGATGGGATGATTTAATCGAGACTGGAAACGATACATCTTCACCCAGTTTTAAGACAGATGACTCAATATCCAGCCTTAACGTCAGCGAAGGCGATTGTTTAACCCGTTGAATCAATTGATCCAAATGATCACGACTTAATCCCCCCGTAACAATTCCGAGATTTTTGCAATTGCCCGAAAATATCTCTGCAAATGATTCACCAATAATCGCTTCAAAACCAGCCCGTTTAATAGCTTGCGGGGCATGCTCTCTAGACGAACCACAACCAAAGTTTTTTTCAACCAGCATGATCGACGCTGATTGATACTGATCTTGGTTTAACGGATGATCCTCTCGGGGATTATGCCCCTCATCATAACGAGCATCATAAAACAAATAATCACCCATTTGATCGAACGTAATTTCTTTTAAATAACGTGCAGGTACAATGCGATCCGTATCCACATCATTCCCAAGGATCGGCACAGCAGTACCACTAACTGACCCAATTGATAATGCATTACCCATGATTTAATTCCTTTCGAACATCAAAAACATGACCATGCAACGCGGCCGTTGCTACCATTGCAGGACTCATCAGTAAGGTTCGCCCATTGGGGCTACCCTGACGACCAATAAAATTGCGATTGGAAGATGATGCACATATTTGATTGCCTTCCAAACGATCCGGATTCATTGCCAAACACATAGAACATCCTGCATTTCGCCATTGCACACCAGCCGCCTTAAAAATCTGATCTAACCCTTCAGATTCAGCTTGCTTTAGGACCTGCTGTGAGCCAGGAACAACCATCGCCTTAACATCGGGGTGAATACGTTTTCCTTTTAAAATTTCGGCCGCTTCTCTTAAATCAGAAATTCGACCATTTGTGCAAGATCCAATAAATGCCACATCGATGGGAATTGACTCAATGGATTGACCTTCATCAAAAGCCATAAAACCAAACGCTTCTCGAGCCGTTTGTTCATCACTCACTTGATCTAAAAACGGTAACGTTGATGATACCCCCAGTGCTTGCCCAGGGTTAATTCCCCAGGTCACCATCGGTTCTATGGTATCCCCATCAATAATTAATTCATCATCATATTGTGCATCCGCATCCGAGCAAATGGTTTCCCAATAAGCCATGGCTTGATCCATGGATTTTGGTGCATATTCGCGCCCTTTAATATAATTGTATGTGGTTTGATCAGGATTTACATACCCAATACGCGCCCCACCTTCAATACTCATATTGCAAACCGTCATGCGGCCTTCCATACTCATTTGATCAAATACATTGCCGGCATATTCATATGCATAACCCAAGCCACCTTTAACCCCCAACTCAGCAATAATTCGTAAAATAACATCTTTTGCATAGACCCCTGGACGCAACGACCCATTTACAACAATTCGGCGAACCTTCAATCGGGACAATGCCAAGGTTTGAGTTTCCAAAACATTTCGAACTTCCGTGGTTCCAATACCAAAAGCCAGCGATCCAAACGCCCCATGAGTTGAGGTATGTGAATCACCACATGCAATGGTCATTCCAGGTTGAGTCAAGCCCAATTCAGGGCCTATCATATGAACAATGCCCTGTTTTCCTGTTGAAAAATCAAATAAGGGAACTCCAAAATCTTTGGTATTTTTTTCAAGGGTACTTGCCATCAATTCAGCCTGAGGATCGGCAAAAGGTCGAGAAATTGAATCCGTTGGAACAATATGATCCATGGTAGCAAATGTCCGATTTGGATATCGAACCACCTGCTGTCGCTCCCGCAAAGAAGAAAACGCCTGAGGCGATGTGACTTCGTGAACCATATGCAATCCAATTAATAATTGATCCATGCCAGAAGGTAATGTGGTTACCTTATGTGAATCCCAAATTTTATCGTATAAAGTCCCAGTTGACATATTGACCATTATAAATAATTTACCCCAACTCGACAATCAGTGGTTCAGTACTAAATTTTTGCTTTGTGAAATCGAAATTTAGTGGTAATATTTTAATAGAAGCGATTTGACTCGCTCTAAATTATTGGGTTTTGCCCTTGGTTATGCCAAGGGCAGTATATTCATCGGCATGGAGGTGCTTATGAAGAAAGTGATTAGCTTCCCGCAAATCAAACCTGTCACACCTAATCAACTCCCCTTATATCAACAAATTGAGTTTTTAACGCATTGGCAACATGATCTTACGCAACGTGGTATCGATCAAAAAGAGACCCTGCCAACGATAACTATTCAACAACTACTGGCCATTCAACAGTCGATTGCGGAATCAGAAGAAACAAATTTAAACGAATATCGATTGGTATTGAATGACATCCGTGATCAACTGATTGAGTATAGTCATTGCATTGGATTCAAGTCCATTGAGCAACTATTTCTAGCTGAATTTGGCTGTCAAGCCGCCATAGAGCTTAGCACTGAATACCTAAACATGCTCATATTTTTAAACCAATGGGTTATTCCTGAAAAATACGAAAAACGGCGGTTATCACCTCGATCAAAATTAAATACAAATGAAAATCAAATTGATGAATTATCCATTGAACATTACTTAATAACATCGGCCATCGAAGATCAACCATTTAAAGTCAACATTGAATTCCGCTATCAAGATGAATTAATCGTAATGACTGGCCTAGCCCAAGGAGCCATCGAAATGGTTCAGCTTCCAAATGCATTGGACGTAAAAATCCGACAAAAACGAGATGTCATTTTTAATCTTAAATATCCACGTAAAGATAGTGACGTCAATGAAAATGAACCCAGAAATAGGCGTAAAAAAGTGAAGGACCTATCAATTCCAACCGAATTTAGAACAATTTTTTATGAACTAACACCACTAGTAACACTAATAAAAAGCTGCGATGAAAAATTAGAACAAGCATTGATCACCAGCCATAAATTATGGCTTCGAATTCAGGAAAAATGCCCAAAAACAAGCTTTAAAATAGAATCATTAGATGAAAAGAAAATTAAAAACAAATGTTTACAAATCATCCAAGCGTTTGACCAACTCACCCTATTTTTTAACGAAAATAAATCACAACAAGCGCATATATTAGGGTTATTAATGAAGCACAATAAACCTACTGAAACATTACATTTAATCCAAGCACTGGAATCGAACTCGCCCCTATTTGAGCAAATTCCTGAGAAATTAACCCAGTCCATTATTGCCTTAAAAGAGGATCAAAAAAATGATGAAGAAACAGCACTATTAACCTTGCATCAAATTGACATGCAATTGAATCAGAATCAACATCACATTAAATGTAAATCATCGATTGAATGGTTGAAAAGTGAAATCAATGCCTTACATCAATTGGATCACAGTGACACCCATTTTTTTAAACGAATGGAACGACTTCAATCAATTATGAAAATTCCATTTGGAAAATACAGTGGAACATTAGAGCGAATTTCATTATCCAGTCCATTAGATGAACGTCAAGCATTTTTAAACAAAATTCAAGGCATATTGGATTCAAAACTACATGGCCAAACAGCAGCAAAAAAAGCCATTTTCCAAACCGTTGGTCAAATGATCATGAATCCGGATGAACCCCCCAAACCATTATTATTTATTGGGCCTCCAGGAACAGGTAAAACATCACTCGCAAAATCAATCGCTGCTGCATTGGGGCGTCGTATGGGGTGCATTGGTTTAGGCGGGGAACCGGACAAACATTCTTTAAAAGGTTGTGACTTGGTTTATGAAAGTCCAAGCATGGGGGCCATCGGGCAAACCCTAATTCAAACCCAACAAATGAACCCCGTGATAGTATTAGATGAAGTGGATAAAATGGGCGAAGGCCGTGATGGCAAAGCCACTCAACACCAAATCATGGAACTGACCGACGCCAGTATTAGCGACTGGAAAGATGAATATTTAAAAATTAATATCAACAAACAAGGGATTTGGTTCATATTAACTGCAAATCATAGAGATCAACTGGATCCCATACTGCTGGACCGGCTACAAGTTGTAGAAATGGGGGGCCAGACCACACAAGAGAAACGAATGATTGCCAAACATCATATTATTCCTCGCAGCTTAAAAAAGTTTAACTTTCCTAACCATTCCATCAACTTCACCGATGAACAAATTGATTATATTTTGGACCATATCCCATTCGAACCAGGGTGTCGACAATTGGCTGATATTATTCGACAAATCCTTAGTGACATAAATTTAAAACGAATAAGGAGTGAAAACCAACCCAAACTTAGTCATCAAAAGCCGCTTGATCCAGCGGCATTCCGATTGCCTTATCAGGTCAGTTTTACGGATATCACAGGCATTACCGCACCATTAAATGTCCAAATTGAAAAACGCCATGAAATAAATACTATTGGATTGATTAATGGTTTATATGCGACAACACATGGGTGCGGTGGAATTTTGCCCATTCAAGTCATTGCATCAACCAAAATTAAAAGTGACATCATAACAGGCAAGTTAGGTGACACCATGCGAGAGAGCATTCACGTAGCCCGAACCATAAACAACGAACAAAAATTACTGCCCAGCCCACGACGCCAATTCAGTGAATTGGAAAATCCAGGATTACATATTCACACCCCCGACATGGCCACGGAAAAAGATGGCCCCTCCGCAGGCGCAGCAATCACAATTGCCATATTATCAGCATTGAATGGGTTACCGATTCGCTGCAATTATGCAATCACTGGAGAAATTGATATTCACGGTAATGTTTTGCCCGTCGGCGGTATTCATCAAAAGTTAGTGGGAGCAAAAAAAGCCAATATTGAGCATGTGATACTACCAATAAAAAATAAACAAGACTACCACTTGGCAGTTGAAAAGGACCCTGAATTAAGCCATGGTTTGAATGTAACATTTATTCAATCCATTTCTGAAGCCCTCCCTTGCCTATTTGAATTAAGTAAGCACAAAGAAAGTCACTCCCCCCTGGCCATTTAAACGTAAGCATTTAAATAAATTTTTGAGGTTTAAATTGACTCCAAAATGGGAATAAGCTGTGTATGGGGAAATATTTTAAATTTCAAGACATTACTAAAACGGTGGATCATACCAAAAAAAAGACCACCCCCATCAAACCTGACATTATTTCAAAATCAACAACAGAAGGACCCCTTGGGCTCCCAAAAGACAACATCCAGGCATTACAAAAATTATGTAAGGAACTGCTTGATGAGGGCAAAAAAGTAACCATATCAAACTTAAACCACCGCAATGAAAACGATCCACTGATTCAGTTGATGGTAACGCCTGCCGGATACCGGCTTCGATTAAAACGTCAAACCAAACAGTTTGATTATATTTATGAGTTTAACAAAAATATTTTAATTTTAAATAAACAACACGCCACACGATTGGACGCCGAACGGTTTCGGCAGTTTTTTGATTTGATTGTGTCGCGACTAACTAAAGATCAATATGACGTGATTCGGGAGCTCTAATAATGGGTATAAGTACGAATGCGCGAAACTATCGAAGTGAGACACCTACTACCAAAGCTACTTCAACAACACAAACTTCATATTCTAATTCACCAAACCTTAAATTAACTTACAATAATTTGAGACAACAATGTCAACAATTAAATTTTTCTAAAGAAGAAACACAAAATCCTGAAACAGCTTCAACAGCTTCAACAGATTCAATAAAGTCATCAACTTCAAAAGGAAGTTCATCAGAACTGTTAAATGCACTTAAACGTCATAAAGAAAACCCATTTGATACGGTTAGAATAGATACATTTGTTTATAAACCAATTCAAAACGGTACTGCTTCAAAGGAAGAAAAAGTAAATCATATCTTTAAAGAATTTGATAGATTTTTAAAACAGAAAGATAACGGGATTGGTCTTAACCTAAAACCAAGTACTCGGGAAGATTTCCAGACTTTTATATCAGAAAATAACATCCAATTTGAACCCCCATTAAGCAAATCAGGTGT
>JAYNJH010000091.1:0-6711 GCA_038109885.1 Candidatus Margulisiibacteriota bacterium
CCTAGATGGAATAGCGTGGCGGTAACTAACTTCGTGGATCACTCCACTGCTGGCCAACATATAATTTTAGTCGTTACGCATGGCCGTTTAGTCAGGAATCATTTTTAATGCTTTGATAAGTAGCTGTGGGGTTTGATTTGCATTTCATTAGCGTGGGTGTAGATACGTATGTCATAAGCACCCCCCCTTTAATAAATATCGTATTTAAATTAATGAATATTTTATAATTTATTATTTTTTATACATTTTTATATTTTAAGCTATGTTTTTTGGGATTCTAACGCCGTTCTGATTTCTGCGGCTATTTTTTTTAAGTTTTCAG
Organism: Candidatus Margulisiibacteriota bacterium; assembly: GCA_038109885.1. GTDB lineage: Bacteria > Margulisbacteria > Marinamargulisbacteria > UBA817 > UBA817 > UBA817. Next base: position 323 of record JAYNJH010000091.1, read on the forward strand.
AATCCCCAGGTGTTGCATTGGCAAAACTTAAATCGCCAATGGTTCGAATCGGGACTAGGTGAACATGGGCATGGGGGACCTCTAGGCCGGCCACCATTCCACCGACGCGTTCACAAGGAATCACTTTCTCAATGGCTTCAGCAATGGGTTTAGCAAAGGGCAGGTAAGCACTTAAAATATCATTGTCTAAATCAAATAGGCGATCAATTTCAACTTTTGGGATCACCAATGTGTGCCCCGGTGCTATTGGACGAATATCGAGAAATGCATAAAACATGTCATTTTCAGTGATTTTATGGCTTGGGATTTCACCCGCAATGATTTTGCTAAATAGAGTACTCATATTGTTATTTTAATTCGAAGTAAGGGAGTTTTTAAAGTGGTTTTTCTGTTTTTGGGGGGGATTTTATTTTATTTTTTTGGCTAAAAAGTCGATCCCCGAAACCCCATTGAGTTTAACTTTGAACAGGCTTCCTGCAGGAACGCCGGGGTCTTGATCGAGTATGATGAGGTTATCAACTTCGGGCGCTTCAAACACACTTCGGCAGGTTCGATTGCCTTCATACAATACATTTATGACTTCGCCCATGCGAGTTAGTTGTCGGTTTCCACGTAAATTGATGTGGTGTGACATAATGGTATCAACCCGTTCTTTTGCAATTTCTGGAGTGACTTGTTGCGCGAAGCGTGCTGAACGTGTTTCGCGTTCTTTTGAATATGTGAAGCACCCAATGTGATCAATGTGATGTTCTGCTAAGAAATCACATAGCTCAGTAACATGAGCCTCGGTTTCACCTGGAAATCCACAAATAAATGACGTTCGAATAGCTAAATTAGGAATGGCCGATCTCATTTTATTAATAACATCAATTAAAAATGATTTGTCATGGCGTCGGTTCATTGCCGCTAACAGATCACTGTTTACATGTTGAATTGGCATATCAATGTAGGGGATTACATTTTTTGTATTGGCAATTGTTTTAATTAACTTATCCGTCACCCGGGATGGGAAAATGTACATTAAACGAATCCAGACATCTAAATCTGCCAAGCCTTCAATTAGACGTTCTAAACAAGGCTCGCCATAAAGGTCTTCACCCCATGCGGTAGTGTCTTCTGCAATAATAATTAATTCCTTGGCTCCCATTGCCATTTGAATCTTTGCTTCATGCCGAATTTCATTTATGGTTTTTGATGTATGAGTACCTCGAATTTTTGGGATGGTACAAAATGTGCACCAGTTATCACACCCTTCTGATATTTTTAGATAAGCATAATGGCTGGGGCTGATTTTGGTGTAAGTTTTTTTGGTTTCAGGTATAAACTTTGTTTTAAAAACCAATTCAGCCATTTGTTTATGTAAGTTTTTTTCATCTTTGGTTGAACACCATAGGTCCACATCAGGGTACTTTGCAGCTAATTCCGATGCTTTAAAGCGTGAGGGGTAACAACCAACCACACAGACATATTTGATTTCATGCCTTTTTTTGCGTTCGAGTAACTGTTCAATATTGGCTTCAGTTTCATCAATTGCGGCTTGAATAAAAGAGCATGTGTTTAAAACCATGACCTCTTCTTTTGTTCCTTCAGGAACCATTTTAAAACCGACGGTTTGCATGGATTGAACCATTTCTTCAGAATCGACCAATGTTCGAGCACACCCCAATGAAATTAAACTAAAGTTACTTTTCATCGCATTATATTAGCAATACTTAATTGAGTTGAACAGTTTGGTCTCATAATTGAAAGATACTTAACTTACTTCGGCGTTAATCGCTTCTGTATGGCTTGGGTGAATGTGAACACTGTACTCACCTTCATCCAATACGCATATTTGCATGGTTAATGTTGAATCGTTTTTATTGGATATAACATAATTAAACTTTACTACCCAGTACATGGATTTGCTTGAATCAAATGCAACGGGATCAAATGTTGCCCAAGCTTTTTTAATTAACGTCATATTATTCTTGTCGAGGTGCGACTTTAAAAATCGTGTTTTTGGTATTTTTGAACCTGTGTTTTTAACATTGGCTGTAAAGCCTTCAATATGTGGCTGGCTGTGGTTTTGGATATGTAATTGATGGACCTCCCCGGTGGAACAAGTTGCATTGAAGTGTTGGAAATGTTCAGTGTCGTCATAATCCAACGTTTGGCAAAACCATTCTTGATCCTTTGTGGAATAGACATGTAGATGTGTTTCCAATAACTTTTTTGATATGGCCATAATATCAGTGATGGAAGAATTTACTTTTGCATAGTGCGCCAAAGACTCTAAAATGATGCTTTTATTCAATGGGGTCTTTTTTTGTAAGTGGTTTAATAATTGTTCGTATACCTGAGTTAAGTGACTCATGTTTTCGTCATCAATGTGTTGATTTTTGGATTGATTGAGAAGCCATAAGCAATGCCCATAGGGCGTTGATCTATTGCTGATTTCTTTAATAATGTCTTCAACTCCAGATTTATGTTTTAAAAAAATTTGAAGAATGGTGAACATGTTCGGATCATGCGTTATTTTTAATGCCGATTTTAGAAACCGGCGTGCATCTTTGGTGGTGGTAGCCATCATTGATATTAATAATAAAATTTTTTGGCGCTCTACTTTATCAAGGTACTTGTTTTCAAGTTGACTTATTTGAATTGACGCAAAAAATGGTTCGATATCTGTTTGTTGCTGAGTTAATATGGGGAATATAAATGGGAGCTTTGCCCAGAGTTTTTGTGTCAGGTAACCCTGATGATGGATTAGAAAATCAACGATATTCGATGATATGGCACCCTTATGCTCATTTAACTTAATTAAATCAAATAACATGTTAAGGTTATTTTCAATGAGGGAGTGGTCTTCACCGGGCATCTTCTGTGCCTTAGATATATTTTTTAAAATAGACTCTAGCAAATAATCGGTTTGACCTTGGGCTACAAATGCCCATAAATTTTTTTCAATTATAAACGTGAAATATTGAATCAGTGACCCTTTTAATTCTTTAAAAAATGGATCGTTTTCGTTTGAATTTAGGCACTCGTCGATTTGTTTAATTAAAAACTCAGCCTCATCCCCAATCACTTCGGTCTTTGTGGGGTCTAAAAATGTGAAAATTAATAAATATAAATTAATTAATCGTTTAGCCTCGACTGGATGATCTTTATTTAGTTCCTTTTTGCAAAATCGAGCCCCATCTGTATATTGTCTTAACCGAGAGGTCATTTGAATGTATAAGATAGCAAAGTCGCTAGGTGATTTTTCAAGCATAAAAAAAAGCTTTAAATAGTGTTTTTTACTTTGTGCTTTATTTTTTGCATTTGAAATCCGGTCAATAATGTGTTCAACAATAACTTGTTTGCCAAACTCTTTTACCAATGATTCCAGAATGATTTTAATTTGATTTAAATACCGCTCTTTTTTGTTGGGTGAAATTGGAATTTTTTTTCCTCGTTTATTTGGAATTTTCTTTTTTATGCAGGCACATATTTCATAAGCCACTTTTATTCCTGCAATGATGTTTGGATGTACTTCCCTTGGGTCCAGTCCAATTGTAATTTCTCCGGTGGTTGTGTCAATGCTTTCCAACCTACCAGAAACCTGTAATTGCATCCGATCTAATGCCAGCCCAATTTTGTTTTTGTCCTCTTCAGTAATATCGCTAATATCAACCTCTGCAGATGCAGTATCTTTTGTCTGAAATATTTTTTCTGAGGGGTGGGCAATTGTTTTGTTCATAATCTCGCTTTAATTATTGGTTAATTCAACACTAATTAATTTTCTTGAAATTGTCAAAGTGTTTGACTTCTACTTTGTTGTGAGGGGATATTTGGGGGGTCGGCTTTTAATCTTGACTTTGTTACACTAGAACCATGAAATTAAGTTTGCATAAAGTTCAAATGCCAATGCGGCGAGTGGTGAAAGCCGTCCATGAGTCGGTTGCAATTCGTCATACCGTGGTCATTGAACTTTTGGGGGCAGGGCAGACGTTTTGGAGTGAAGCGCCTGGTTTTTTTACGAATCAATACATGCCAGAATCTCATGACCAATTATGGCACGTCTGGAATGAATCTGGGCCTTCTATTTTAGATGCATTTAGTCAAGATCGTGTCCCGGAACTATGTCGTCAATTATCAACACAGCCATTATTTCGATTTTCAATTGAGGTTTTGCTTTGTCAGTGGGAAGCATTTCAGCAACAGCGGTCTTTGGGTGCATATTTGGGGATTCATGATCGTAAAGTAAGCGGTTCTGCCATGGTGGGAATTTATTCTAGTCCTGATGATTATTTAGATCACTTTAATGAAATCGAATTCATGGGGTATCGTGGGGTTAAATTAAAAGTGACGCCATCGTCAGTGTCGGTGATTGCTGAAATTATTGACGATGCTTGTCAACGATTTGATCATGTGTGTTTGGATGCAAATGGGAGCTTTGATTTAATGACATTACCACGATTGCAGCAAATGCCTCACACCGTATTGATTGAGCAACCTGTGTTTGATCAAAATCAATTATTTGACTTTATTGATCATGGGTCGCATACTGTCTTACTTGATGAAATCATTCAATCGGAAGGCGATTTGGATGCCTTTTTGGATCGCCCCGTGGGTGTGATGTTAAAGCCGGTGCGTTGTGGTGGGCTAAAAGCAACCATGGCCATGATTAATGCTTGTCGAAACCGTCAACTTGATTGTGGCCTAAGTGGTTATTTAGATTCGGGGATTGGGCGTTACTTTCAATGGGTTTTGGCTCAAAATAACAGGTTAACCTTAAGGCCCGATTTTGTTTGGTCAGATTACTATTTTGAGTCGGATGTGTGTTTGATTAAGCCTGAATTGTCCCTTGCTGATCCTTTTCCAAAAGTGAAACGTGATTGGTTTGCTGAAACAGTCACATTTACCGTTTAATTCGCAAGTTGAATGGCGGTTAAATAGCTGGTTTGATAATCACTGTGGGAATTAAATCGATGAAAAATATCGGGGACAATGTGGTGGTTTGGGAGTAGGAAGTGTGTGTGGCTTGGCGCTTGGCTTGACTTTATAGCTGTTTTTCCTAATGTGTTTGTCCCAATAATAAGGGCGTTGGGGTGAGCGCTTAAAACATGGGCACAAGCCTCGGCGGCCGATGCGGTTGTCTCATTCACTAAAATAATCAGTTGTTTTGTTGCAATCCAAGGGTGATTTTCTGGCCGTGTAATGATTGTTTTTTTGTCTTTACTAACCAATTCAATGAGTTTGTTTTTTGTTACAAATAAAGCACCAAATGTTAGTGCGTCGTATAAATGTCCCCCAAAATTATCTCGTAGATCAATCATCAGATTGGGGGTTGGTGGATATTGGTTTAGTTGGGTTAACGTCTTGCTGGTTATTGTGGAATCGAATTGATTAATTTTTATTGAAATGAAGTCGGAAATTGGGTTAATTGTTATTCCGCTCATGATTCCTTTGATGGAAAAAAAAAATACTAAAACTAGTTTAAACAAAAGTAAACATTGGGCTTAGCCCTGTGATCTCAAATATGTTTTTTAAAAATGAATTTAATCCAATTAATGTAATCTTTCCATTTAACTCATTCGTACGTTTTTCGAGGCGAATAAATCCTCGAAGCCCGGTAGATGAAATGTAGTTAAGGGCTTCGCAGTTCAGTTTCAGGTTCGGGGATTTTTCCGTTATTAATGGCATGATGTCATTTTCAAAAAGTGGTGACGTAAGGCTATCAATACGTCCCACTAGAGTTATCGTTTGGTTGGTGGGATCAATGTTAATTTCTAAACTCATTTTCGTTCCTTTACGATTGTTAAATGGTTTTTATTATCTTTGCGAAGATAGGTTAATTCATCGACCATATTTTTTATAATATGGATTCCCAGTCCGCCGACTTCACGGTCTGAGTCTATAATGTTTGTATCAATTTTTGGGGCATCAGTAATTGGATTAAATGCGCTGGCATTGTCTTGAATTTCGATTCGAATATGTGTTTCATCCAAATTGATTTTAATAAATAGGGTATGCGATTCATGGTTAGTGTACCCATGGTAAATTATATTTGAAATCAGTTCTTCTAAGACCAGGTTGATTGTTTTTTCAATTTTATCTTCTAAATCGTGTTGAACTGAGAATTGTTGAATAATATATTGCAGTTTTAAAAGTTCTTTGATGTCATTTTTTAATGAAATTACCAACGGATTACTTAACTTTTTTTGAGTGGGGCTAAATTGAATGCTTAAAATGGTAATATCATCGTGAGGGTCAACTTGTTGGCTAAATTCATTAATAGCATTTTTGATTGCAGCTGTACAATCTTCGGCGGTTGGTTCTATGAGTTGTTTTAATTGGTTTTTAATTCGTGTACTGCCGAATATGGCCTCATTTTGATTATGGCATTCTTCAACCCCGTCAGT
>JAYNJH010000092.1:0-1485 GCA_038109885.1 Candidatus Margulisiibacteriota bacterium
CTTTTAAATAGTGTTCCTAATTACAAGGAAAACCCTGGAAACTTCTTGGTGGCAGCATTGACTATCGTTGCTTCCAATGGCGATTCAGCTCAATCATTTACTCAACCCATTCGGACTATCGTGGACAATGAATTTTATGAGGAATGCTTTACAGATTCGGCAGTTTTTAAAGTCACAGCTGCATCGATCTGTGATCATGTTAATCAACGTTTGGCTGTTGCAAAAGACTTTAAAGGAATATCCTTACCACAAAGTTACTATCCAAGAAATGCCAATAAGGTTTTGTGGCGAATGTATCATAGTGAACAAGCACTTATCGAGCATTTATGGAAAAAACAATCTCAAAATAAATTAATGGCTGATTTCTATCAAAATGGTATTGATAAATTTAAGCATATCGAAGCCGTTATCCTCGATTTACACTCTAAACAAACCCCTTGTGAATTTTGTGAGCCATCATTATTTTCAATTCAAGCACCAAATCATCAAGATGGGTGTCTTCAAACATTTAAATATACGCTTAAAAAGGGTGGATTCACCATACCTGATGGTGGCCTTCGAATGGTCACACGAATCACCTCAGATGAGACATTTCCTAGAAAAGAAATGAAAGACATTCTGCCTTTTCAGGAAGCCTTGGCTTCACGTGATTGTCGGATGTTTAATAATCAAGTTATATTTGCCAAAGATTTCAAAGGTTTTAAATGCAATGATGTTAAACCATTAAGTTGCACCATATTTCGAAGCGGATCTGTTTATACACCTGAAATTGAATCCCCCGTAAAAAGAAGACGAATCTAATTCTTTTAACTGCCGATTTGAGAATAATCCCTCTATGACTTTCATAACCTTTAATTGATACTTTTATTACTTTAGTTTATTTCGCTGTTTTAGGAAAATTTAAAACAAACCTAGAATACATGTCATAAAAATTAATCGTCAATTGAGGTTTATATTGGCGGCATTAAGCCGAACAAATTCCAATGCAGGTTTGATTACTGATTGCATGAATAATTTTTGGATTGTCCGCATGAAGCGGGGATTGTTGGTCATCAAACTGATTAATAATAAATCCAATAATGGGAACGTTATGCTGCGTTAAATATTGCATGGTTAGTAAGGAATGATTGATCGTGCCTAATTTGTTTGGCACCACTACTATCGTTGGCAATTTCATATCGGCAACCAGGTCCCCCGTTGTCACTGATTCACTCAGTGGTACCATGATTCCACCGCTGGTTTCTACAAGCACTGTATCAAATGCATTGGCCAAGCGACGGGTCGCTAACTTGAGTGAATCTGGCTCGATGGTTTGATTTGCCAAACGTGCCGCCAAATGGGGCGATACTGGATCATTAAATGAATAAACTTGCCGGTCATCATTATTTTTTACGTCATACCTGAGATCTGATATGAAGTCATGGGTAGAAATATCTGGGGTATCCAAATCACCTGACTGAACCCATTTTTGCGTAACAACAGTGC